>NZ_JBRREF010000025.1:0-64706 GCF_056760135.1 Stenotrophomonas sp. STEN023
GTGGTGGAGCCATCGGCCAGGGTGATGGTCTGCTCAACCAGCCAGACGATGTCGCTGGTCAGCTGCGCCATCTGCTCGGCGGTCAGGGCAATGCCCGGACGCAAGCCCCACTTGCTGGCGGCGGTGGCACCGGCTTCCAGCAGGGCCCGGTACTGGTCCTCGTCACTGGCGTAACCGTCGAGGAAGCGGCGACCGGTGAGCTCACCGATCTGCTCACGCACCAGCTTCTGTTCGTAGAAGCCATCGCCCAGGCGCTTCTGCATGTGGACCGGGTCAAAGCCCATCTGCGTCAGCAGATAGTCCGAGCTCAACCAGTTGCGGTAATCGGCGAAGCGCGGATCGGTTTCCACCAGGTGCTGACCGCGATTGGCGTCAACCTTGAACAGACTGGCGTTGGGTGCCGTGTTGTCCAACGTGCCGGCAATAATCAGCGCCGGGTCATCGCCATTGGCTTTTACAGCAGTTGCACCGGTCACCGCCGAGGCGCCGTCGCCAACGTTGGCACCACCCTGCCCGCCCTGCTGGGCGGCATCAGGCGCGTCAGATGCGACCTTTGCGGCGATCTTGCCGAGCACGTCCTGCAGACGGCCAGTGCCGACGCCGCCACTACCACCGCTGTCCGCCACCGTTTTCGGGCCGTTGCCGACCGCTACACCTGCACTCTGTCCGTTGCTTGCGCCCGGCCCCTGCACCTGGCCGGCACCCGGGCCGAGGTTGCCACCGGCAGGCCCACCAGTGTTCACGTTGCCGAACTGAAGGCCCTCCTGCACGTTTGGCGGGTTGCGACCGTCATTGAGGTTGCTCAGGTCGCCCACATCCACCGTCAAAGTGCCGCCAGCGGTGATCTGGCCACCCAGCTGACCAGTTTTCTCGGAGATATCCGGATTGGTCCAGTTGTGGCGGGCGCCACCGAAGGTAACCGACACATTCTTGAACGAATGCGTGCGGTACAACTCCAACGCGATGTTCTCCACGCTGGACTCGGCCTTGTTCAAACCAACAATGGCCAGGTTTCCACCGGCAGCTATGCGCGCGTACTTGTTGGTCAGCGCATCGGTGTCGATGCGCATATTGCCACCGGCATGGATGATGGCGTCGGGGCCGGCCGACTGCACTACATCCTCCACGATGCTGTGCGTAGCCAACCGGTAGCGCTCGTTGCCACTGGTGTTGCTCGTAGAGTACCGATTGGGGTAGATCAGTATGCTGTCCGGGTCTGTGTAGGCATGCCATGCCGTCAGCTGCACGCAGTTGGTGGTGCAGGTGCCATAGGCATTGCTGTAGGTCAGGTTGTCGCTGACATAGCTGAAGGCCGGCGAGCCCGGCCCAACCCCGCTGAGTTCGGCAAACGGATCATCCGCACCGCTGGTCACCTGATCCGGATTGCTCTGGTTGTCCTGGCGGCCGTTGTAATAAATGGTCATGGTGCCGTCTGCAAGATCGATGCGCGAACGCTCGCCCTTGGCACCGTTCAGCGCGCCACGACCGAAGAAGTACGCTGTGGTCTGTGCGTTTACCTTGACCACCGCCTTGCGCAGCACATAGCCGTCCGGGGTGATGTACGGCGTGTCTTCCAGAATGTCATCCGGGCTCAGGTAGTAGATTTCATGTGCCTGGTAATTGGACGAATTGCGGATGTTGTTGGTGTTGTTGCCCCCGTTGTTCCACCAACTCGGCTGATTCAACTGCGCGGTGCTGGAGCTCGATTCCTGGGTGACCACCACATTCTCACGAATGTTGTTCACAGCCAGCGCGGCGATATCCAGGTTGCCGGACACCTCGATGGTGGAGCCCAGATTGTCGATCTTCTGCGCAGCGCCGGTAGCAAGCCGGTTGGCATCCAGGGCGCCGCCGATGGCCGCATCACCGTCACTGAAGATCAGGCTTTGCCCACTATTGGTGAGTACCCCCTGCACGCCCAGATCCAGACGCTCGCGGGCGGCGATGGTGGCCGCAGCGGTGATGCCATTGAGCACTTCGGCGCGGTTGTTCAAACTACCGGCTTCGATGGCGACGTGGTCGCCGTAGATGCGCCCGCTGCCTACGTTCTCCAGCTGCCCAGCCTGCAGATGGTTCACCACGCCATCCAGCAGCCCACGGTTCACCAATGCACCGTCGGCAACCAGATGGGTAGTGCCCGCACTGCTGATCTCAGCGTTGAAGGCATTGTTGATGCTGCTGGCGTGCACTTCCACACCGCCACCCTGCAGCTTGCCCTGGTTATCGAGCGCGCCTTGGGTATTGAGGGTCAACTTGCCGTTGGCTGCCACTTCGTCGGTGTTGGTGAAGCCTTCCACCAGGTTCAAGGTGGCGTCGCCCTGCGACCACACCTTGCCGTCGCCGGACAGATGACGGGCTTCCAGCTGCAGATTGCCACCAGACACCAGCGTGCCGCCGGTGTTGAGGACGGCATCGGCGCCTACCACCAGGCTGCTCCCCGTGGATATCTGGCCACCGCTGTTGTTCAATTGCCCGTTTAGCTGCAGACGGGCATCGTTGTCGGCGATCAGTTGGCCTTGGCGGTTGTCCAGGCTCTGTGCAGTGAGCTGCAAATTCCCAGCCTGCAGCCCCAAGGTCGGGGTGCCGGCGGTATTGCGGTTGTCCACCGTTGCTGCAGTTACCTGCAAGCTGCCGCTGGATGCTATCAAGCCCGCATTGTTATCCAGCGCACCCTGTAGATTGATGGTCGCATCGGCACCAGCCTTTGCCTCGCCACCGCTGTTCGCAAGCTCCTGTGCCTGGACAAGCAGGTTGGCTGCGCTCACCAGCGAACCACCGCTGGTGTTGTCGACGGCACCAGCACGCACTTGCGCTTGACCCTGCGCGAACACGACACCGGCGCGATTGTCGAGATTGCCGCTGCTGATATCCAGCGTTCCCGCGCTGACGATGCCACCCGCGCTGCCAGAATTGAGATTGCTCAGTTGCTGCCCGGCGGTATCAATGCTCAGCGCCGCTGCTGATTGGATCAGACCCGCGCTGTTATCCAGTACGCCACTGCGTATGTCCAATGCTCCGGCCAGGCTGGCAAGCGCGCCGTCGCGATTATCGAGCACATGGCCGCGCGTATCGATGCTGACACTGTTGCCCAGCACGGTGCCGCCACTATTGAGCAGGCCATTGCTGGCCAGTTGCAGCGAGCTACCGCCTTGTAGCAGACCCGCGGTATTGTTGACTGCGTTATTGGTGGTCACGGTCAACGCATCGCCGGTCGCAATGCTGCCACCTGCGTTGTTCAGCGTTGCTGCGCCGATGCTGGCGTCGCCGCCACTGGAGACCGTGCCCTTGTCGCTGTTGTCGAGCAGGCCATCAACAGCGAGGATCAACTGCGAATCGCCTGCTGCATGCAGGGTTCCACCACGGTTGTCGACGCTACCGGCATCGATGCGGGTGTCGCCGGCGGCAAGGATACTGCCACCACGGTTATCCAGCGCCCCCGCTACATCCAGCCGATTGCCGGCGGAACCGGCGGCCTGCAGATTGCCCTGGTTGTTGATGAAGGCAGCTGCGCTCACATCAAAGTTGCCGTTGCTGCCGATGCTGCCACCGCTGTTTTCCAAACGGTTGGCAACCTGCAGCCGCAGCGCCTCGCTACCGGTTGCCGATAGCTTGCCACCGGCATTGTTCAAGTCCGTGGTGGTGATGGTGATGCGTTGTGCCGACGTGGTGCCATGGCCCAGGTCGGTGTGCTGGCCGGTGATGCTCAGCACCCCGTTGCCCAGCAACGTGCCGCCTTGACCATTCAAGGTAGTGGCATCGATGCTCAACGTGCCGGTGCCAGCATGCTGTACCGTACCGCCGGCATTGCCGAACGTGGCAGCCTTCAACGACAAATCACCGTTGCTGGCGATGGTGCCGCCATTGCGATTGTCCAACGCGCCTTGCACCGTGATGCTGTTGAGTTGCTGGCCCGTGCCGAGCACGGTACCGCCGCGGTTGTCGAAGCCAGCAGCATTTACGGTCAGCTGCTTGGCATTGAGCGTGGCGTCGCGGTGATCCACCTGGCCTGCAGTCAACTGCAACGCCCCTGCGCTGGTGATGGTGCCGCGCTGGCCGTCGAGCTTACCTGTCTGCAGGACCAAAGCACCTTCGCCAGCGTGGCTGATGGTACCGTCTTCATTGACCAGGCTACCCGATGTCAGCGTCAACGATTCCGCATTGCTGGCGATGGTGCCGTCACTATTGTCCAGCTCACCATCTACCTGCAGAAGGCTATTGCCGTTGCCAGCCGCACTGAGCGTTCCGCCTCGATTGGACAAGCGGCCAGCCTCAAGCGCCAAAGCGCCGTTTGCGGCAATCGTGCCGCGATCATTGTTGAGGAGATCCCGAACCTGCAGCTGCAGCACATCAACGCCGGTCGAGACCAGCACGCCGTCAGCCGTTGTCAGGCTGCCGGCGGTCACCTGCAGACGCTTGGCCTGGGTGGTTGCACCCTGCAGATCCAGCGTTTCACCTTGCAGCTTGAGATCGCCGTTGCCGATGATCTTGCCGCCCGCGCCGTGCAACGCGTTTACCGCAATATCCAGCGTGCCTTCGCCAGCGTGCTCGATCGTACCGGTCCGGTTATCGAGGACGTCTGCTGCCACGCCAAGGTCACCACCGGCTGCAACACGGCCGCCGTTGCTGTTATCCAGAAGACCGCCTACTGTGAGCTGCAGGCTTGCTTCATCTGCGGTCAACACCGTGCCGCCGGCGTTGTTGAGTTGACCAGCGATTACTCTCAGATCACCGTTACTGGACAGCGCACCGCCGCTGTTGTCGAGCAGCTGGTCGACCTTCAGCGTACTGGCGCCGTTGCCGGCGGCAACCAGCTTGCCTTGGCTGTTGATGAACTGACCGGCGCTCAACTCGACAGCACCATTGCTGCCAATGCTGCCGCCGCTGTTGTCCAGGCGGTTGCCCACCTGCAGATGCAGTGCATCGGCTCCGGTGGCAGCGAGCTGGCCCGCGGCATTGCTCAGGTCCGTGGTGGTGATGCTGATGCGCTGGGCCGAAGTGGTGCCCTTGCTCAGGTCGGTATGCTGGCCTCTGATATTCAGGGTGCCGTTGCCGAGCAAGGTGCCACCTTGGCCATTCAAGGTATTGGCATCGATGCTGAGTGTGCCGCTGCCGGCATGTTGCACGGTGCCGCCGGCATTCCCGAGGGTCGCCGCTTTTAATGACAGATCGCCATTGCTGGCGATGGTGCCAGCGTCGCCGTTGTCCAGCGCATCCTGCACGGTAATAGTGCTGGCATGCTGCCCGGTTGCGACCAAGGTGCCACCGCGGTTGTCGAAGCTGCGTGCATCTACCGTGAGCTGCGTGGCACTGAGCGTGGCGTCGCGGTGATCCACCTTCGCAGCGGTCAGCGTCAACCTACCTGCACTGGCAATCGTGCCGCGCTGACCATCAAGCTGGCCGGTTTGCAGAACCAAGGCATCTGCGCCGGCATGGCTGATGGTGCCGTCCTCGTTGACCAGGACGCCCGAACCCAGCGTCAATGTATCCGCGTTGCTGGCGATGGTGCCGCCGCTGTTATCCAGCGCTGCATCCACCTGCACGGAACTCTCGTCCGTACCCGCCGCGCTGAGCGTACCGCCGCGGTTGGATACCGTTCCAGCGGCGAGTGCCAGCGCACCGTTGGCAGCGATGGTTCCGCTATCGTTGTTCAGCACGTCGTGCACCTGCAGTCGCAGGACGTCCTTGCCGGTGGAGACCAAGCTACCGCCGGCCGTGTTCAGGCTACCGGCCTGCACCTGCAGGCGCTTGGCCTGCGTGGTTCCGCCCTGCAGATCGAGGATTTCGCCTTGCAGTTCAAGATCACCATTACCGATGATCTTGCCGCCAGCACCGTGCAGCGTGTTGACGGCGATATCCAGCAGGCCATCGCCCGCGTGCTCAATCGCACCGCCCTTGTTGTCTAGCACGTCGGCCTGCAGGGTCAGCTCGCCACCGGCGGCAATGCGCCCGCCGCCGCTGTTGTCCAGCTTGCCGTCCACCTGCAACAGCAGGTCTGTGTCCTCCGCGGCCAACAGCGTACCGTCGATGTTGCTCACCTGCCCTGCCTGCACATGCAGATTGCCGTTGCTGGAGATGGCGCCACCGTTGTTGTCCAGCTTGCCGCTGATCTGCAGGGTGGTTTCTGCATTGCCCACGGCAATCAGCTTGCCTTGCTGGTTCAACAGGCTGCCGGCAACCAGATTGATGGCGCCATTGCTGCCGATGCTGCCACCGCTGTTGTCCAGACGGTTGCCAACGTTCAAGCGCAGGGCTTCATTGCCGGTGGCCGAGAGCTGCCCATCGGCCGTACTCAGATTCTGGCTGGTGATACTGATGCGTTGCGCGGACGTGCTGCCCTTGCTCAGATCGGTGTCCCGACCCGAAATATTCAGCGTGCCATTACTCAACAAGGTGCCGCCCTGACCGTCCAGCCTGTCGGCATCGATATCGAGCGCGCCGGCGCCGGCGTTCTGCACGGTGCCACCGGCATTGCCGAGCGTGGCTGCCTTCAGGGACAGATCGCCATTGCTGGCAATGGTGCCAGCACTGCTGTTGTCCAGCGTGCCCTGCACGGTGATGCGGTTGCCCTGCTGGCCGGTCGCCACGACCGTGCCGCCACGGTTATTGAAGTTCGTCGCATCAACACTCAACTGCTGTGCCTGCAGCACTGCGTCGCGATGGTCTACATTCGTGGCGCTCAGGTTCAAAGCACCCGCGGTGGTGATGACACCGGCTTGGCCATCAACTGCGGCCGTGTGCAGGGTCAGGCCTTGGCTACCCGCATGACTGAGGCTGCCGTCGGGGTTGATCAGGTTACCGAATACCAGCGTCAGCGACTGCGCGTTGCTGTGGAAAGTGCCCGCGCTATTGTCCACCAAACCGCGCACCGTCCAGGTCGCCGCCTGCTTGGCGGCCTGCTCGATGCTGCCGCCTTGGTTGAACAGGGAAAGCGCGTTCAGGGCGAACGTATCCGATACGCTCCACGTGCCCTTTGCGTTGTCGATGGTGGTCACATCCACCGTCGCCTTGCCCTGTACCCGCAAGGTGCCGGCTACGTTGCGCAGGTCACCACCGTTGACCTGCAGGCTATCAACACCCAGCTTGCCGCCGCTGTTGTCCAGGCCGGAGCTTACCGCCAGCTGCAGCGAGCCAAGTGCGTTGATCTGTCCCGCGTCGTTGTCCAACGACTGGGCGATGTTCAGTGCACCCGAAGCAAGTGGCGTGTCGCCATTGCCATTGCCCGTACCGCTACCGGTGCCGCCCTCTGTGCCACCGTTACCGTTACCGGCGCCGTTCTCGCCACCGGTGTTTCCACCACCTGTACCGCTACCATTGCCATTGCCATTGCCGTTACCTGCGTCTGCAACTTCAACGCTGCCGATCTGCCCGTCAGCTCGGTTGCTGAGACCGCCCGCTGCAATCAGCAATGACTGCGATCCGGTCTGCTCGATGCTGCCGCCATGGTTGCGCAGCGACTGCGCGTTGGCCTCCACCCGACGGGCATTGATGATGCCGCCGCTGTTGTCCAGCTGTGCCGCAGTGCTGAGCTTGGCTTCATTGGCAGCGCTGATGGTGCCGCTGTTGGCGATGCCAGCTTGCGAGGAGATGCGTGCGTTGTCCTGCGCGTGCAGCGTGCCACGGTTCTCCAGCAGGCCCTCGGCCGTCACCACCAGCTCACCCGCCTGCGCACCGATCTTGCCAGCATTGCGCATGCCCACGCCGTGTTCGTTGCCGACCAGCCAGATCTTGTTGGCGTACATGCCGCCGAGTGCGCCCACGTCCAGTGCGAACATCGGTGCGCTGCCACTTGCTGCCTGTGCGCTGACCTGGCCGTGATCGGCGCTGACCACGTTGCTGCCGAGGCTGGCCTGCAACTGCTGGGCCCATATGCCGGCATTCACTTCCAGCGAACGACTGATGATGTCGGTGTAGTGGGCCTCACTGGCATCCAGGCCGGCACCGCTGATGCGTACCGCTCCGCCATCTACGCGGTAACCATCCAGCACACCGCCATTGACGATGGCCGTGCCGGTGGTCAGGGTGACCCGGCTGGCGTTGAGAAAGCCGCCGCCATCCACCGAAATACCGGCCGGGTTGGCGATGACCACCTGCGCGCGATCACCGGCGACTTCCACGTAGCCGTGCAGCTGGCTGGGGTTGGCGCTGTTGACCTCGTTGAGGATGACCCGCGCCGTGCCCTTGCCCAGCCACGGATTGCCCTGCACCCAGCCACCAAGCTTGGTCTGCACATTGCCGCGCGAGTTGTTGAGGATGGCGCCTTCGCTGCCTACGTCGAACTGGCTATAGGTGTTACGCGATACACCGCCCGCGCTGGGCGTGGTGATATTCACCTGCGGCGTGCCGTTGGCCGATGTCACCACCGTCGGGCGCTGCCGCTCCGGCGCGCTGGGATCGGCAATGATGCGGCCAGCCTGTGCGCCGGGCGCCTGTTGCGCGGTGACTGGCTGTGCCAGGCCAACCCAGCCCAACGCCAGCCACAAACCAAAGCTCACCGGATGCAATGCCGCCATCGACAGACCAGCGCTGCTGCTACGGCCGCCGCGCGCCGCCTTCACCAGTTCCGACGCTACCTGCCACACGCCGAGGGTACGGTTATAGACCAGACGGTAAATACGATTCATGGCATTGCTTCCTTTCTATCCTTGGATGTGTGACATGCCGCCCGTCCATGTGGATGCAGGCGGCAAGTTCCATATGCGTGCGGCCAGCGTGGCCGCCGGGTATCAGAACGAGGCGCTCAGGCTGAAGCCGAACGTCGTATAAGCGGTTGGGAAACCGGCGGGCTTGTGCAGCGGGCTGCCGACAAAGAAGTCCCATTGCGCATGCGCAACGCCACCTCGCAGGCCGATGGCCGCACCAGCCAGGTAATCGCCCATCTGCCAGCGCGCGGACGGACCACCGATACGCCCGTAATCAGCGCCCAGATAGGCCTCCTGCCCGCCACCGAGCGCAAAGCCCAGCTCGTTGCGCAGCAGCCAGCCGCGTTCGCCGCTCAACGACATCTCGCCGTCAAAGCCACGCACGGTGTAGCGGCCGCCGATGGAGAAGCGGTCCTGTGGCACCAGCAGTGACCGATTCCACTGCGCGCGCCAGCTGCTGGTGTAACGCACCGGCTGCTTGCCCAGCTTGAACGGCACCATCAACTGCGCATCAGCGGTTATCACCCGGCCACGCGCGGTGCCTTCGCCGAAGGCTTCTTCCGGTGCAGGCAGCGCATCGAATGCTGCAGTTCCGCGCCGATAGGCAACACCGGCATCCAGCGTGCTGTTGCCAAAGAAGTGCTTGTGCGCAAGCCCCAGCTCCCAACCGGCCATGCGTCTGCGCTGCACCTCGATCTCGGTGTCATCGATGAAGTTGTTCGAGTCACGGTACCAGGCCCGCACATAGCCGCTGGTCTTGAAGCTGGCATTGCGGAACAGCATGCGTGTCAGCCGCGCTTCCGCATTGCGGCTGGCGCCGCTGTACACATAGGTTTCGTAGGCGCCGGCAACCGATTGGCTGTAGTCGTACTTGCTCGCATTGACGCCTAACAGCCACTTGCCAACCGGCACGCTGTAGTGCGCGGCCCAACTGTCGGTGTCGCGGCCACTGCCGTTGAACACCGACTTGCCGAGGTTCAAATAGAACAGGTCATTCAAGCCCGCGAGATTGTCCAGTGACACGGTAGCGCCGGCCTGCAGTTTGCCGGTGGACTGGCTGCCGGAATCGTCGAGGGTCAGGTTTGTCCGCAGTTTGGAGCGTTGCTTCCAGCTGATCAGCAGATCGCTTTCGCCAGGCTTGGCCTCTGCGCCTTCGGCAGGCGGGGCAATCTGGATATCCACCCTCGCCGTTGGTACACGCTGGAAGTTCTCCAGCGCTTGCTCGATGTCACGCAGGTTCAATAGATCACCAGGGCCGGCCGGCATGGCATTCCACAGCGCTGGGTGCGACTGTGCACTGTCGGCGAAACGGATGGCGTGGATACGACCCGGCACCACCGTCAATACCAACTTGCCGCTTTTCAGATCCTGCGGCGCGGCGAGGATACGGGTAGTGACATAGCCACGGGCGATGATCGCGTTCTGCACGCGCTTCATCACGATGTCGACGCCAGCCGTGCCAAGACAATGGCCAATGGCAGGATCGTCCTTGGGATCGGCAGCCTTCAAGGCCCAGCGGAAATGCTGCGCATCGTCGCCTTCCAGGGAGATATGATTGATGACGAAGCACGGCGCTTCGTCTGCGGGCAAGCGTCCTACCATCGCTTCCGATGTTGATTGCAAGCGCACATCCGGCTGCGCTTCCTGCTGCTCGCGCAGCACGCGCTCGCGTTCCTGCTGCCGCAGCAGCTCCTGAGCGTTTGCATCAGCTGTCTGCGCCTGCACAGCGCTGCTTCCAAGCAAGGCCGCGCATGCACCCGCCAAAACCCGCTGGCGCGTCATCCACGCGCCACGCACCCGCAATCCTTTGCACCCCATAGCAACCACTGTCCTTGAGTAACCGCAGTATCCTGCTGCACGAAATGGCCGGGGCTTGCGCGCCATTCCGGGAAACATCGGCCCTGTAGTCGAGAGCGGCAACATCCCGTTCTCCCCCGACTGCATCTGCCCCCAATGAGCAAAACTTCGGTGCCTAGTTTAGCAAAACATCAACTTTTGCTGTCTCACAAGAAACTTGATGTACTTTTCAGGCCAGTTCCAATTGACATTTAGTCATAACCAAGCTATCGAACTTCGCCCACACAGGCACAGAGAAGGCCATGCAAATGCATTGCGTTTAGAACAACGCCCGCCTCCAGCAATGATTGAGACGGCTGTGCACATTTCCGGTGACCCGAGTCTGTGATCCAGAGCGCTTGAGTGGCTTGACGCCAGTGTGTTGCTAGAACCTCCAATGGTTTGGACTTCAGCTCAAACGGGTAAATCAGTCAAAACGAGGCCGGTTGAAACCTCCCCCCTGATTGAGAACTGCGCCAAATCATGGCCGCCGCTATCCTCATCCCCCCTTCGGCGCGCCAGTCGAGCCTCGTACCATCAAGCTGAAATCCAGCGTCTGCTGAAGCGGCACATCGGCACGCTCGATGATGGCCAGCAGCAGGTTGACCGCGCGGACGCCGATCTCCCGCATGGGCTGTCTGATGGTCGTCAACGGCGGCGTGAGAAAACTGGAGGACGCGAGGTCGTCAAAGCCAACAATGGACAGCTCATCCGGCACACGGATGCCCCTATCCCGGCAGGCTGCCAGCGCGCCCAATGCCATCTGATCGCTGAAGCAGAAGATCGCCGTCGGCACAGCCGGCGCCTGCGGGTGGGCCAATAGCGCCAGCGCGGCGGCATGGCCAGATTCCAAGGAGAAGTCGCCCGGCACGATGCGCAGGTGACGCAGCCGACCGCGCGTCCTGGCCGCGGCGCGAACCCCTTCCATCCGTTGCTGGTGCAGGGGATTGTCCGACGGCCCGCCCACCACGGCGATCCGCTCATGCCCCAGTCCATACAGATGCTCCATCACAGCACGGGCGGCAGCCGCGTTGTCGATGTGGACACTGGGGATGCCCAAGGTCGGGTCGAACTCGCATCCATTGACCACCGGCGCGGCGTCACCCTGCTGCTGGACGATTTCGCGCGCCGTTGGCGGAAGGCGATGCCCCAGCACGATCAGACCATCGGCCTCATTGCGACGGAGCATCTGCGCGTAGCGTTCCTCACGGTCGGGTTGATGTTGGGTATCGCCTAGCAGTACGGCATAGCCGACCGCCTGCGCTGCTTCCTCCGCGCCCTGCAGTATCTGTGCAAAAAACGGATTGGCGATATCAGGGACGGTGACCAGTATCTTGCCACTGCGCTGGGTCTTGAGTGTCCTGGCGACCGTGTTGGGGACATAGCCCAGCTTGGCGGCCGCCTGCTCGATGCGCTTGCGCGTGGCCGGCAGGACTTTGTCGGGCCGGGTGAGCGCGCGTGACACCGTGCCGGCAGAAACGCCGACGTGCTTTGCAATGTCGTAGATGGTTGCCATGGCTTACGTATTTCCTTTCGTGGCGCGATGCACAACGCGTCTGCGGGAGACCCGTGCTAGGGTGATGCAATCGATTGCATCAAGGCGAATTCCGTTGAAAACGCTTAGAGGTCCTGCCCTGTTCCTGGCACAGTTCATCGGTAACAGTTCTCCGTTCGATCGGCTGGACACGCTGGCCGCCTGGGCTGCGGGCCTGGGCTATTCTGGCGTACAAGTACCCACAAACGCTCCCCAACTGTTTGATCTGTCGCAGGCAGCGCAGAGCCAGGCCTACTGCGATGATGTCGCCAGCACGCTGGCCGCGCACGGCCTGCAGATCACCGAGCTGTCCACCCACCTGCAAGGGCAACTGGTCGCCGTCCATCCTGCCTACGACACCCTGTTCGACGGATTCGCACCGCCGGACAAGCGCGGCGATCCTGCAGCCCGCCAGGCGTGGGCAGTGCAGCAACTGCTGCTGGCCGCCAAGGCCAGCCAGCGCCTGGGGCTGACCGCGCATGCCACGTTCTCCGGCGCGCTGGCCTGGCCTTACTTCTATCCCTGGCCGCAACGCCCACCAGGCCTGGTGGAAGCAGCCTTCGCCGAACTCGGCAGCCGCTGGCGGCCCATCCTGGATGCCTTCGATGCCTGCGGCGTGGACCTGTGCTTTGAGATCCACCCCGGCGAAGACCTGCACGACGGTGCAACCTTCGAGCGCTTCCTCGATGTGGTGGACCACCACCCTCGCGCCAAGATCCTGTACGACCCCAGCCACCTGCTGCTGCAGCAGATCGACTACCTGGGTTTCATTGACCGGTATCACGAGCGTATCGGCATCTTTCACGTCAAGGACGCCGAGTTTCGCGCCAGTGCGCGCAGTGGCGTCTATGGCGGATACCAGGATTGGATCGATCGTCCCGGGCGGTTCCGTTCGCTCGGCGACGGCCAGATCGATTTCAAGGCGATCTTTTCCAAATTCGCGCAATACGACTTTCCGGGTTGGGCAGTCCTGGAGTGGGAGTGCTGTTTGAAGCACCCGGAAGACGGCGCGCGCGAGGGCGCCGCCTTCATCGCCAACCACATCGTCCGTGTGACCGAGCGCGCCTTCGACGACTTTGCCGACAGCGCTACCGAATCTGAATCAATGCGCCACATGTTGGGACTCTGAGCCACTACTGCCCTGGGAGGGCAAGCCATGACGCACACCATGTCGCGCTTGGGCGCGATGATGTTTCTGCAGTTCTTCATCTGGGGAGCGTGGTTCGTGACCCTGGGAACCTATCTTGTGCATGGCCCGCTGCTGGCCAGCCCAAGCCAGGTGGCGACGGCCTTCCTCAGCCAATCCATAGGCGCCATCGTCGCCCCCTTCCTGGTCGGCCTGATCGCGGATCGCTACTTCGCGGCGCAGCGCATCCTCGCGGTATTGCATCTGGCCGGCGCGTTATTCATGTGGCTGGCGTCCACAGCAAGCAACTTCAGCATGTTCTCCGCCTGCATCATGGGCTACATGTTGCTGTTCATGCCGACCCTGGCACTGGCCAACAGCGTGGCGATGCGGCACATGCACTCAGCCGAGAAGCAATTCCCACTGGTCCGGGTGGCCGGCACCGTCGGCTGGATCGTAGCGGGCGTGCTGATCGGCTGGCTGGGCTGGGAGCAGTCGCACCATCTCGAGCTGACGTTCCGGATGGCAGCGATGGCGTCGCTGGCGCTGGGCCTGTATGCATTCACCCTGCCACATACGCCGCCGTTGGCGCGACAGCGTGAGGTCGGGCTGGGGCAGATCCTGGGCCTGGATTCGCTGCGGCTTCTGAAGTCGCGCTCGTACCTGGTGTTCTTCCTTGCATCCATCGCCATCTGCATACCGCTGGCGTTCTACTACAACTTCACCAATCAGTACCTCAACGATCTGGGCGTGCACGGTGCGGCCGGCCTGCAATCCCTGGGCCAGGTCTCCGAAGTGCTGCTGATGCTGGCCATGCCTTTGTTGTTCCTGCGACTGGGCGTCAAGACGATGCTGGCGTTGGGCATGGCGGCGTGGGTGGTGCGCTACCTCATGTTCGCCTTTGGCGATGCGGGTGGCGGCTTCTCCCTGCTGGTGATCGGCATCGTGCTGCATGGCATCTGCTACGACTTCTTCTTCGTCACCGGCCAGATCTACACCGATGCGCATGCCGGCCCCGCCGCGCGCAGCAGCGCACAGGGGTTCATTACCTTGGCCACGTACGGCGTGGGCATGCTGATCGGCACGTTTCTGTCCGGTGCGGTGGTGGAGCACTTCACCACTGCGGCAGGACCGGACTGGCAGCGGATCTGGTTTTTCCCCGCAGGCGTCGCGCTGATCGTACTGATCGCCTTCCTGTTGTTGTTCCGCGACCGGCCGCTAGTCGTGGCCGCACCTTCCACTCCCTGAGGACCGCAACCGATGCAAAAGCTTGGAATCGCCATCGTCGGCGCCGGCATGATTGGTGCCGTGCACCGCCGCGCTGCACTGCTGGCCGGCGCCGAAGTGCGCGGCGTGGCGGCCTCTTCTTCGCAGCGCGCACGCGAAATGGCGCAGTCGTGGAATGTCCCCCGCGCCTATCGGAACATCGAGGAGGTGGTCGCCGATCCACAGGTACAGGTCGTGCACATCTGCACGCCCAACCATCTGCACCGCCCGATGGCGCAGGCTGCGCTGGAGGCCGGCAAGCACGTGATCTGCGAGAAGCCACTGGCCACGACCCTGGAGTACGCGCAGGCGCTGGCAACATTGGCCGCCTCGACCGGACTGGTCGCCACGGTCCCGTTCGTCTACCGCTACCACCCGGTAATCCGCGAGGCGCGCGCGCGCATCGCACAAGGAGAGCTGGGGCCGCTGCACCTGATCCACGGCAGCTACCTGCAGGATTGGCTGCTGGACCCTGCCAGCAACAACTGGCGCGTGGACCCGGTGCTGGGCGGCGCGTCGCGCGTGTTCGCCGACATCGGTTCGCACTGGTGCGATCTGGTGGAATGGACCAGCGGCGAGCGCTTCGCCGAGGTCAGCGCCACCTTCAACACCGTTATCCCCGAACGCGGCGCCCTCACCGGCAAGAGCTTCGCCACACCTGCGGCCCATGGCGCAATGCAGACGGTAGCGAGCGAGGACGTGGCTGCGGCAATGTTCAGGACCAGCGCCGGGACGCTGGCATCGTTGACGGTGAGCCAGATATCGGCAGGGCGCCGCAACCGCCTCTGGTTCGAGATCGATGGCGCCAAGGCCAGCGTGGCATTCAACCAAGAGGACGCCGAGCGGCTGTGGATCGGCCTGCCCGACCAGCGCGAAGAGTTTTTCGTACGTGGGCCCGGCGCCGGCAGTGCCGAACAACGCAGGCTGTCGGTTTTGCCGGCCGGGCACGCACAGGGCTACGACCATTGCTTCGAGGCGTTTGTCGCCGACACCTATCGCGCCATCGAGGGGGAGCAGCCGCACGGCCTGCCCACCTTCGAAGACGGATTGCGCTCAGCGCGCATCGTTGATCACGTTGTCACATCGGCCAGGACACGCGCCTGGACCACCATCGGTTGAATTCCACGAGGATCTCTTGATGAACATCTGTGCTCGCAAAACTGTAACTCTCGCCCTCCTGTTGCTCGCTGCCCTGCCCGCCTTCGCGCGCGAAGCCGTCAGCCCGCAGAAGCCCATCGCGGTACAGATGTACACACTGCGCAATGCCGGCTCGTTCGAGCAGCAGTTGAAGATCGTCCACGACGCGGGCGTGCACGCGGTGGAAATAGCTGGCACACAAAACGTCAGCGCTTCGGAACTCAAGCAGCTGCTGGACAAGTATTCGATCGAGGCGATTTCATTTCATGTACTGCTGACCGATCTGCGCAAGGACCTGGACGGTGTGGTGGCCTACAACCGGTCGATCGGCAACACGATGCTGGTGGTGCCTTATCTGTTCGAGGACAGTCGCCCAAGCGATGCCGCAGGCTGGACCGCACTGGGCCAGGAACTGGGCCGGCTCGCGAAGCAGGTGCGCGACAAGGGCATGCGCCTGGCCTACCACAACCACAACTTCGAGCTGGTCGATTTCAATGGCACAACCGGCCTGGAACTGCTGTTCGCAGCTGCCGGACCTGACCTGCAGACCGAACTGGACCTGGCCTGGGTCGCGCGTGCTGGCCTGGACCCGGCAGTGATGCTGGGCAAGTTCCGGGGCCATTTGTTTGCCGTGCATGCCAAGGACAATGCGCCGAAAGGCCAGGCAGAAGACGAAGGCGGCTTCGCTGCGGTCGGCCAGGGCGTGCTGGACTGGCCCTCGATCCTGCCTGCCGCAGCTGAGGCCGGCGTGCAGTGGTACATCATCGAGCACGACCAGCCACGTGACCCGGCCAAGGTCATTCAGACCGGTGCGGACTACCTGCGTGAATACCTGCCCGCCACTCAGCCAGCCAGTAAACAGCACTAACGCGCGAAGCAGCCCAGCTTCAGAACTATCCGCTGGGTGGCCGTGTTTCTCTGCCGGAGGACGCTTGTGACTCCGGCGTGGCGCAAGAGGACGACCCTGCAGCCGGTGCACAGCTCTACACAATGAACTGCATCGCACGCAGTGACACCACTATCGCCGCTGCGTGCGGGAGCCTACCTTCACGCTCGATGGAGCCTGCGCACCGACCCATGTAATGGCGCTTTGAACAGAACAATCACTGAAACAAAGAAGGCCCGCTGAAAAGCGGGCCTTCTCTTGGATCTATTTCACTACCAACAAGCGTGTATGTCTTAGAACGGAATATCGTCGTCAGCGAAGTCGTCCATCGGCGGAGCCGACTGCTGCTGCGGCGGAGCCTGGCGCTGCTGCTGACGCTGACCGCCGCCGTAGCCGCCACCGCCGCCCTGGTCCTGGTTACCGTAACCGCCCTGGCCGCCACCCTGCTGCTGGCGCGGGGCCGACTGGCGCTGCGGACGATCGCCGCCCATGCCACCGCCGCCGCCTTCACCACGGCCGCCGAGCATCTGCATTTCGTTGGCGACGATGTCGGTGGTGTACTTTTCCACACCGTCCTGGCCGGTGTACTTGTCGTAGCGCAGTTCGCCTTCGACGTAGACCGAGCTGCCCTTGCGCAGGTATTCACCGGCAATCTCGCCGAGCTTGCCGAAGAACACCACGCGGTGCCATTCAGTACGCTCCTGCTGGTTGCCATCACGGTCCTTGCGCACGCTGGTGGTCGCCAGGCTGATGCGGGTGATCGCCATGCCGGCCTGGGTGTACTTGGTGTCCGGGTCGTTGCCGAGATTGCCGACGAGGATGACTTTATTGATGCCGCGGGCCATAGGTTCCTACTCTTCCGTTGGGGTCCACCCGCCGGATGCGGGCAATAGCCGACGTATTATATCTGTCCGGCGACAGATAGCAGCCAATCCTTGCAGCCCTTGTGGCGTAAGGCTTGCGCTGGCCCAGCCGGGGTTGCCAGCGGCCCGGACGAGGTCCGGAGGGTTCGCCCGCCAGCGCCGGAATCGCCCGGCTGGCGGGGCATACTGGCCCCAGCCTGCCCCGTTTCGACGACCGCATGGCATGATGCCAGACGTCGTTCATATTGCTGGTCAAGATGGTCATCAAGGGCAAAGCCACCTCTTTGGATATCGCGCACATGGCCGGCGTCTCGCAGCCAACGGTGTCGCGAGCGCTGCGTGGCAGCCCGATGGTCAATGCCGAAACCCGCCAGCGCATCCTCGATATCGCCCGCCAGCTGAACTACAAGGTCGACAAGAACGCCTCCAGCCTGCGCTGCCAGCAGTCCGGCACGCTGGCACTGCTGTTCTTCGAAGACCCGACCAACGATGACTCGTTGATCAACCCGTTCTTCCACTCGATGCTGGGCTCGATCACCCGCGCCTGTGCGCTGAAGGGGTTGGACCTGCTGGTCTCGTTCCAGCAGCTGTCCAGCGACTGGCATGCCGACTTCGAGGACAGCAACAAGGCCGACGGCATCATCCTGCTCGGCTATGGCGACTACCACGAATCGGTGGAGCGGCTGCAGCGGCTGGTGGAGCAAGGCACCCATTTCGTACGCTGGGGTGCGGCCCTGCCGGGGCAGCCTGGCGTATCGATCGGCAGCGACAACTTCCAGGGCGGCTTTGATATCAGCGCGCACCTGCTTGAGCAGGGCCGCCAGCGCATCGCCTTCCTCGGCCACGCGTCCAGCCACTATCCCGAATTCGAAGAGCGCTACCGCGGCCATGTCGAAGCCTTGGCCGCACGCGGTTTGAAGGCAGATCCCTCGCTGCAGCACGACGCCATCACCACCGAAGACTCCGGCCACGCCGCCTGCATCGCCCTGCTCGACAGTGGCAAGGACTTCGATGCGATCTGCGCGGCCAGTGACCTGATCGCAATTGGAGCATTGCGCGCCCTGCGCGAGCGCGGCCTGCGCGTGCCGCAGGACATCGCGGTTACCGGCTTTGACGATATTCCGCTGGCGGCATCGGTATCGCCGCCACTGACCACGGTGCAGCAGGACACCAAGCAGGCCGGTCAGCTGCTGGTCGACAAGCTGCTGAGTCTGATTGCCGGTGAACCGGTGGAAGGCCTCACCATTCCGGTGAAGCTGGTGGTGCGGGAATCATCGATTGGCGTGTGATTCGCGCAGCCAGTGCCGCTGCATGCCTTGGCTCAGCTGAAATCCTTGAGGATTTCGCCCACGCCGGATGGCGAAATTTCAAATCCCAATGGCGTGCCAGGGTTGATCACCACGCCGTAGCCGCCTGGCACGCGACGCAGCACGTCCAGCATCAGCATGCGGATGTTGTGCGGTGCCTGCTGCTGGTGGAAGCCAACCCGCGCCATATCGGTGAACACCGCCACATGCAGCACGCCCTGCTTGTCGAACAGCAGCGGGTCGAAGCCACTGCCATCGGCCGTGACCAGGCTGCCGGTGAGCAGCACCACCTCGGAGGCGACGAAGGCCTGCATGAAGGCGCGGATCGGCAGCTTGCCGTCCATTGCGGTCTGCAACAGGGTTTCGATGGGGGTTTGCGGGGGAAGCTGGTTCATGCGGTGCCGCCGGGAATGCCTGGGGGCGGATTGTAGCGGGTGGGGCTTTGGGAGTCGCAGAGGCTGGAGGTGAGACAGTAGCGAAAGCTACCCCTCCCCGGCCCTCCCCTTGCCTTCGGCAAAGGGAGGGAGACAAGCGAAGCCTCCAGCTGCACGTGAACGGCCCCCTCCCTTTTGCGCAGCAAAGGGGAGGGTTGGGGAGGGGTGCTCTTTGCGCGGGGTTGGATTAGCGAGCTAAAGCTGCCCTCACCCCAACCCCTCTCCCGCTAGCGGGAGAGGGGCTAAAGCAGATTACTGCGCGAGTCGCTTATCCCTTGCTTGCTGATCCGCCATAGCAGCATCCAACTGCGCACGCAGCTCCGGCTGCAAGACCTGCCCTTCCAACACAAACACCTTGACGCCATGCGCCGGCACTTCAGTCTTCAGCGCACTCTTCACCTTCAATGAACCACCACCCAGCACATCACGCCACTGCCCGGCCTGCAGGTACTGGCTCACCTCGAACGAACGTGCAGCATCGGCCTTGTTCAGCAGCACCAGCGCCGTCTGCGCGGTATCACCATGCTGCAGCACGCGGTAGAACACCGCCTCATCGCCCTGCAGTCGTTCATTTACCTGCAGACCGCGCTGCAATGCCGGCGTGGCTTCACGCAGTTTGGCGATGCGCTGCAGCGGCGCGAAGATGGGGCTCTGTACTGCTTCATCTACCCGCTGCTGACCGAAGTACGCGCGGTTGCCGGCATGTTCGGCGCGGCCACGCATGAAGCCGGTTTCCGAACCGTAATAGAGCACCGGGATGCCGCGGGCGGTGAACAACCAGTTGTGCGCGTCGATGAAACCGGCATCGCTGGCATCCAGACGCGCCATGTCGTGGTTGTCGTAAAAGCTCATCAACGCATAGGGATTGGCATACGGGCCGCCGCTCAGATGCAGCGCTTCGGCCAACGTTTCAAAGCCCTTCTGCTCCTTGCCGAATACCGACGACAACGCACCACGCAGCGGGAAGTCCAGCACGCTGACGTTGGCGTTCGCCGGCCAGGTGTGTTCGGCGATCTTGGCAGCGTCGTAATCGAAGGCTTCGCCGAACATGAACATGCCCGGGTGCTCGGCACGGATGCGGTTTACGAATTCATGCCACCACGGATGCGGCAGCCAGCCGATGGTGTCGATGCGCAGGGCATCCACGCCCTGCGCGGTCCACTGCAGGTAGGCACCCACCAGGTAATCCATCACTGCCGGATTGTGCTCGTTGAAATCCGACAGCTCGGCCAGGTTGCCGTCGAAGATCGAACCCTTGCTGCCATCGACCGGGCCGATGTTGTTGTAGAACGCATGCAGCGGGCTGTGTTTCGGATCGAGCTTGTCCGGGGCGAGGTTCTGATGGTCGGCAATCAGCTTGCCGTCCTTGTCGAAGATCTGCCCGAACTGCGGCTGTCGCTTGGGCATGGTCCAGGCCGGTGAGCCGTGGTTGCCGACGATATCCAGCACCACTTTCAGCTTGGCGTCGTGCAGGCCCTTGGTCAGCCCAGCGAAATCCAGATCAGCGCTCGGCAGATGCTCGTCCAGCTTGTAGAAATTGATGCCCCAGTAGCCGTGGTAACCGGTCTTGCCACGATCGGTCAGCGTGCTGGTGCAGCTGATCGGCTTGCTGCCGGTGAAGGCCTGATCGGGGTTGTCGATGATCGGCGTGATCCATACCGCGCCAAAGCCGAGCTGGCGGATGTAGTCGGCGTTGTCCAGCACGCCCTTGAAGTCACCGCCGAGGTAGCCGATGTTGCCGTCGATCTTGTCCGGGCACGGCACCGGGATATCGAAGGTGGGATGCTCGCCGCCCTGGTCGCGGTGGTCGTTGCTGGTATCGCCATTGACGAAGCGGTCGGTGACCACGAAGTACACCGCATCACTGGCGAATGGCTCGGTGGTACCGATGTAGTCCGGCCTGTCATCAGCCAAGGAAGAACCTGCCACCAGCGCCAGACAAACCGCTACGGCCAATCGACTACGCATCACACCACCTCCTGTTGCGACGGAACCCGCAGCACGCACAAGCCAGCCACGAACAGACTGCAACCGCCCAGCACCAATACATGGATGGGATCGCCACCCAGCCAGTTGCGCAGGGCAAAGCCCAAGGCGCTGGCGGCAACCAACTGCGGGATCACGATGAAGAAATTGAAGATGCCCATGTACACGCCCATCTTCGCCGCCGGCACGCTGTCCGACAGCAGTGCGTACGGCAGCGACAGGATCGAGGCCCAGGCAAAGCCGACGCCAACCATCGACAGCAGCAGCCAATGCGGGTCCTTGATCAGCATCAGCGAGATCAGGCCCAAGCCGCCCAGCCACAGATTGACCAGATGGCTCCAGCGCAGGCCGATGGCGCGCACCATCAGCGGAATGACCAACGCCGCCACGGCGGCGAAGCCGTTGTAGGCACCAAACAACACGCCTACCCAGTTCGCGCCTTCGTTGTACGCGGCCGACTGCGTATCGGTGGAACCGAAGTGCGTGCCCGCCACCGCTGCGGTGGTGTAGATCCACATCGCAAACAGGGCGAACCAGGAGAAGAACTGCACCCATGCCAAGCGCCGCATCGTGCCCGGCATGCTGCGCAGGTCATCGACGATGGTGGCCAGCATATGCGTGCCCGGCAGCACCCGCGCTATTCCCAATAGCAAACCGTAAGCAGCGCACAGGCCGGCCAGCACGTAGAGCATGCGGTCGCCTTGGCGCCAGGCGATCAACGCTGCCAGCAACACGCCCAGACCCAGCCACAGGCCAATCTGGCTCCACTGCGGCAAGCCGCCGACGCGTTGCGTCGAATGCACAGCGGACGGCTCCGCATCATCGAAGCCGGCCAGCTCGGCCGGCGAATACTCGCGCGTGCTGAACACCGTCCAGCTCATTGCCAGCAGCAGTACCGCCGCGCCGAAGTAAAAGGCGTAACGCACGGTATCCGGCACTTCACCCAGGCCCGCCGTATTGGCCACACCGAAGTGGGCAAGGATGAAGGGCAGGAAGCTGGCCACCACCGCGCCCACGCCGATGAAGAAGCTCTGCATCGAGAAGCCGGCTGGGCGCTGCTTGGGCGACAACTGATCACCGACGAAGGCACGGAACGGCTCCATCGAGATATTGATCGAGGCATCCAGCACCCACAGCGTGCCGGCGGCGATCCACAGGGTCGGCGAGTTCGGCATCACCAGCAGGGCGAGCGTGGTCAGCACCGCGCCGATCATGAAATAAGGGCGGCGGCGGCCCCAGCGCGTCCAGGTGCGGTCGGACAGATAGCCGATCACCGGCTGCACCAGCAGCCCGGTCAGCGGTGCGGCGATCCACAGCCCCGGCACCGCATCCATCGGCGCGCCCAGCGTTTCAAAGATGCGGCTGGCATTGGCGTTCTGCAGCGCGAAGCCGAACTGGATACCCAGGAAGCCAAAACACATGTTCCAGATCTGCCAGAACGACAGCTGCGGTTTGCTATTCATCAAGCGCTTCCCCCCTCCGGGAATCACGGATGCGATGTTGGGCGCGGATGCGCTGCGGTCATGTTAGAGGGCGCACCTGTGATCTGCACCGCTGTTGCATACGTATTCAATGCGGCATTGCGCCCACAGCGGCCTCCACCGGGGAATAGTGGCGCCACGTGCCAACCCTGAAGGGCGGTGCGCCGACCAGAACCCGGAGTTGAGACCCGCATGGCCGATACACGTCCCACCCCTGCCCGCCTGTCGCTGAAAGCTGCCTTCGCGCTGCTGCTGATCAGCTGCCTGCCGGCCTACGCCGCCGATCTGGCGCGCGTCACCTCACCCGACAAGCAGCTGGTGGTGATCGTCGAATCCCAACACGAAGGCCGCCCCTCGTATCGGGTGGAGCGCAATGGCCAGGCGGTGATCGCGCCGTCGCGGCTGGGCATGCTGCTTGGCGATGGCCGGCTGGAGCGCAATGTCGCCCTGACCGGGCAATCGCAGCGCAGCTTCGATGAGACCTGGGAGCAGCCTTGGGGCGAGCGCCGTCTCACCCGCAATCACTACAACGAACTGCGCGCCAGCTTCACCGAGAAGCCCGGCGCTGGCCGCAACTACGAGCGTCGTTTTGACGTAGTGTTCCGCGTCTACGACGACGGCATCGGCTTCCGCTACGAATTCCCGCAGCAGGCGGGCATGCAGCAGGCGCAGATCCACGCCGAGCTGACCGAATTCGCGCTGGCGCGCCCGGCGACAGCATGGTGGATTCCCGCCTTCGAGTGGAACCGCGAGGAATACCTGTATCACCAGACCCCGTTGAAGGAGGTCGGCACCGCGCAGACCCCGCTGACCCTGCGCAGCGACAACGGCCTGCATATCTCCATTCACGAAGCCGCGCTGGTGGACTACGCCGGCATGAACCTGGCGCGTGGTGATGGCGACATCCTGCGCGCAACGCTGACCCCGTCCAGCAGCGGCGCGCCGGTGGTGCGCACCCTGCCCTTCAACACCCCGTGGCGCACCATCACCATCGGCGAGAAGGCCGGCGATCTGGCCGAATCCAGCCTGATCCTGAACCTCAACGAGCCCAACGCCATCGGCGATGTGAGCTGGTTCAAGCCGGCCAAATATGCCGGCGTGTGGTGGTCCTTGCACCTTGAAACCGAAACCTGGGCGACCGGTCCCAAACACGGCGCCACCACCGAGAACACCCGCCGTTACATCGACTTCGCCGCCGCCAATGGCTTCCGTGGCGTGCTGGTGGAAGGCTGGAACATCGGCTGGGATGGCGACTGGTTCGCCAACGGCGAGGCCTTTGACTTCACCCGCGCCACCCCGGACTTCGACCTGCCCGGCCTTGCCCGCTACGCTGCCGGCAAGGGCGTGCACCTGATCGGTCACCACGAAACCGCCTGCGCAGTCAGCCATTACGAACGCCAGCTACCGGCCGCCCTGGACCTGTATGCGCGCAACGGCGTGGATGTGGTCAAGACCGGCTATGTCTGCGATGCCGGTGATATCCACCGCCAGGATCAGGCTGGTGGCCCGATCACCCGCGAATGGCACGAAGGCCAGTGGATGAGCAACCACAACCTGCGCGTGCTCAAGCAGGCCGCCGCCAAACACATCGCGATCAACTCGCACGAGCCGATCAAGGACACCGGCCTGCGCCGCACCTACCCGAACTGGGTATCGCGTGAGGGCGCACGTGGCATGGAATTCAACGCCTGGGGCAATCCGCCCAACCCGCCTGGCCATGAAGCCACCTTGGTGTTCACCCGCATGCTGGGCGGGCCGATGGATTACACCCCCGGCATCGTCAGCCTGAAGGGCCGCAACGGCCTGGCCCTGCGCAGCACCCTGGCCAAGCAGCTGGCCCTGTACGTGGTGCTGTACAGCCCGGTGCAGATGGTCGCCGACCTGCCCGAGCACTACGCCCAGCACCCGGAAGCCTTCCAGTTCATCAAGGACGTAGCGGTGGATTGGGAGGAAAGCCATGTGCTGAATGGCGAAGTCGGCCAGTACGTAACGTTTGCGCGCAAGGCGCGTGGCAGTGAGGAATGGTTTGTGGGCAGCGTTGGCAGCGAAAAGCCACAGGCGCTGGATGTGGGCTTGTCCTTCCTGACCCCGGGCAAGCGTTACCGCGCGGAGATCTACCGCGATGGTGACGGTGCCAATTGGGAGACTGCGCCGTTTGCGTTTGTTCGTGAGGCACGCGAGGTTGGCAGTGGCGACCGGATCAAACTTCAGTTGGCGGCTGGTGGCGGTGCTGCTGTGCGGTTTGTGCCAGTGGAGTAAAGGCTCTGGTGCCTGAAGCCAATGGCTTCGGGCTTCGGGCTTTGCTTTTTAATGCCGTCATTCCCGCGTAGGCGGGAATCGCTCTTGTCTTTGACTTTCGCGCGGAAAATCCAGAGCGCAGAGCGATTCCCGCCTTCGCGGGAATGACGGCATAAAGCAAAAACCAAAGCGTCGGCCAAAGCGATTCCCGCCTGCGCGGAAATGACCACGTGAAGGCAGAACCACCCCAGAAAGCGTTTTCAGACCTATCTGCCCCCGCAAACCCCCATTGAATACGTATGCAGCCCAGCGCCACGGGCTTGCCTGCTGATTACCATGCGAGTCAGTCGCAAGCAGCAAAAAAACAGCGATGCATCCCCCACACAAAAAAACCGGGGGAGCACAAAAAACAACCAAACGACATCACCTGGGAGAGGGGAGTATGTTGAACACCAAGCGCAATCTGCTGAGCGTTGCACTGGCCTCAGCCATCACATTGACTGCCACCGGCGTGCACGCACAGGCCGTGGACGACGAAGCAAAGGCGAAAGCGAAGGCCGAAGCAGTCGACCTGGACACCGTCACCGTCACCGGCATCCGCCGCGGCATCGAGAGCGCGATCTCGGTCAAGCGTGATTCGACCTCGATCGTCGAAGCCATCTCGGCCGAAGACATCGGCAAGCTGCCGGACGTCAGCATCGCCGAATCCATTGCCCGCCTGCCCGGCCTGGCCGCCCAGCGCGTCGCCGGCCGTGCCCAGGCCATCAGCGTGCGCGGCCTGTCGCCCGACTTCGCCACCACCCTGCTCAATGGCCGCGAAATGGTCAGCACCGGCGACAACCGCTCGGTGGAATTCGACCAGTATCCGTCCGAGCTGATCAGCGGCGTCACCGTGTACAAGACCCCGGATGCCGGCCTGGTCGGCCAGGGCCTGTCCGGCACCCTGGACCTGCAGACCGTGCGCCCGCTCAGCTACAACGAGCGCGTCATCGCCGTCAGCGGCCGCTACCAGAAGAACTCGCTGGGTGAAGCCGCCGGCGAAGATCCGTACGGCAACCGCCTCAACTTCAGCTATGTCGACAAGTTCGCCGACAACACCATCGGCCTGGCCATCGGCATTTCCCACTCGGAGATGTCCAAGCAGGAAAACCAGGTCGGCCTGTACGAGCCGTGGCAGGCGATCGGCGACAACTGGCGCCCGGGCGTTGCCGCTGGCACCTTCTATTCCGACGGTATCAAGGCCCTGCGCCGTACCGGCAATGCCAAGCGTGACGGCGTGATGGCGACCCTGCAGTTCCGGCCGAACAACAGCTGGACCAGCACGCTGGACACCTTCTACACCAAGGCCAAGGAACACGACACCGCCAACCAGATGGAAATCCATCTGGGCGACTACAACGGCGGCTACGACCGTTTGAACGTCACCGACGTGGTGGTCAACAGCAATGGCAGCTTCGTCAGCGGCACGGCGAACAACGTCTACCCGTTGGTTCGCGGCATGTACAACAACCGCGAAGACACCATCAAGGCCATCGGTTGGAACAACGAATTCACCTTCGGTGATGTGCGCGTTGTCGCCGACGTCAGCTGGTCCAAGGCCGAGCGCGACGAACTGAACCTGGAAAACAACCTGCAGTTGCTGCCGGCACCGATGCTGGATTCGGTGAAGCTGAATTTCGCCGGCGGCAACTTCCCGCAGTTCACCCCGGGCCGCGACTACTCCGACTTCAGCAAGCTTTATCTCACCAACACCATCTACGGCTCGGGCTACGGCAAGACCCCGCATGTGGACGATGAACTGAAGGGCTTCAAGCTGGCGGCCACGTTCCCGGTGCCGGAAGGCTTCACCTGGTTCTCCGACTTCGACGTCGGCATGAACTACGCCGACCGCAGCAAGAACAAGACCCAGGCCGAAGGCAACATCAACCTCGGTGCACAAGGCATCACCAGCATCGCCGCCGACCTGCAGTACAAGCCGGTCAACCTCGGCTTTGCCGGCGCCGGTTACATCCCGGCCTGGAATGTACCTGCTGCAGTTGGCCGCTACATGACGTTCAACCCGACCACCACCGAGAGCTACCTGATCCCGAAGCAGTGGACGGTGGATGAGAAGATCACCACCACCTTCCTGCGTGCCAACATCAGCACCCAGATCGGCTCGATCCCGGTGCGCGGCAATGTCGGTATCCAGGCCCAGCACGTTGACCAGTCCTCGCACTCCAACTACTGGGATGGCTCGCAGCCGGTTGGCAGCCAGGTCATTCCGATCAACGCCGGCAAGTCGTATCTGGATTTCCTGCCGAGCTTGAACCTGGCCTTCGAACTGCCTGCGGAAAACACCATCCGTTTCGCCGTGGCCCGCCAGGTCGCGCGTCCGCGCGTCGACGAACTGCGCGCCTCGATGGAGTTCGGCATGGACACCAACACCGGCAAGCCCGGCTCCAGTGGCGGCAACCCGACCCTGGATCCGTGGGTAGCCAACGCCGTTGACCTGTCCTGGGAAAAGTACTTCGGCAACAAGGCCTATGTGGCCGCCGCGGTGTTCTACAAGGACCTGAAGAGCTACATCTACACCGAGAAGCGTGACGGCTACGACTTCACCAACCAGGTGGCGGAGTGGCTGAAGGTTGGCACCAATGCTGCACAGCTGCAGGTGCCGGCACAGTCCATCGGTTACTACACCGCACCGTTCAACGGCACCGGCGGCACCTTGCGCGGCGCAGAGCTGACCGCCTCGCTGCCGCTGGAAATGCTCTCCGATGCCCTGCGTGGCTTCGGTATTGTGGCCAGCGCCAGCTTCAACGACAGCGACATCATGATCAAGCCGGACCCGGCCAACACCTCCAGTGTTGGCAGCGAGCCGATCATGCTGCCGGGCCTGTCCAAGCGCGTATACAACTTCACCGCCTACTACGAGAACAGCGGCTTTGAAGTGCGTTTGAACCAGCGCAAGCGTTCGGATTTCATCGGCGAGATCGGCAACTTCAACGGCGCCCGCACCCTGCGCTACGTCAAGGGTGAGGATGTGCTGGATGCACAGCTGGGCTACAGCTTCGGCGACAGCACCATGTTCAAGGGCCTGAGCCTGTTCCTGCAAGCCAGCAACCTGACCAACTCCAAGTACGAAACCTATGCCGGCACCAAGGACAGGCCGCTGGAAACCGTGGAATGGGGCCGCACCTACCAGGTGGGTGTGAACTACAAGTTCTGATCTGCCATATCGCGATATAACCAAGGCCCGCTGCCAACGCAGCGGGCCTTTTTTGTGTTCGCTGAAGTGCTAGCCGGCACCGCAGGGAGCTTGGCAGCAAAACGGGCTTTCAGCTAACGTCACTGCGTTGTCCCTAATCAAACCAACCGTCAACAAGGACGCTGACCCATGGATTTTCTGCGCCGGCTGCTGCGCAAACAGCACAACGAGCACCCTGTAGAGCTACGTCAGCTGCATGCTGCCCTCAAGGCCCATCACCGCTCCGCCCGGATCGAAGCCGATCACGTCCGTCTCGCCAACGGCGTCAGGGTGCGGACTCAGTTGATCGAAACCCATGCTTTCTCCAACGGTGGGGTCAGGACGGCTACAGCCACGCTGACGTCGCATGGCACTGCCTTCCCTGATGGTCTATACGAGTACCAGCATGCAAGTGGTGCGGACGTGGAGAGCGCACTGCACAATGGTTTTGATACCTGGGCCAGAACGGATCTGGTTGCCATTCTCGATGCGCTGGCAGTACAGCCGGAACACTGCACGACGATGGAGCTCGACTTGCCCAGCGACACCAAGCAAGGTCCACGTTGCCGGCAAGTCGTGTTCGGGCCCACTGCCCGTTACGCCGCCAGCCCTGCTGCGGAGGAAGCAGACCATGGATTCTGTCCGTGCTGCCTGTTCACCAACAGCCGTGCAGCTTTCCAATCAAGCCTGGCCGCGGACGGTGTACTCGGCATCCGTATTTTCGTGAATCGTGACAGCGACGGAGAGTTCACGGCGGACTGCCGGATCAATGGACAAGACCACCCCGAAGCCCTACCCCTGCTGATCGAGTACGCCAGAAGCTGGCCTGGCGAAGGCAATGAGTTCCGCAAGCAATATGTCGTTATCCGCGATAGGCCTTGAGCGTAGTTCACTGACGATCACATTCGAGGTGACGCAAGTGCATGCTCCACAGCAAATCCTTGGGGATCTGGCATTGAGACTGGGCTCCAGCTTTGGGGCGTTGGCTTTGAGCTTCGGCTTTGAGCTCTGAGCTCTGAGCTCTGGTCCTGGCTTTGGCTTTGGCTCTGGCTCTGGCTCTGGCTTTGGCTCTGGCTTTGGCTCTGGCTTTGAGCTTTGGCTTTGAGCTTTGAGCTTTGGCTTTGGCTTTGGCTTTAGATTTCGCTTTGCACTATTGCTCTGGAATTTCCCTTCTCCCGCTTGCGGGGGAAGGTGCCCGGAGGGCGGATGGGGGGGAGCTTTGGCTTTGGCTTTGGCTTGCCTTTGAAAGCACTCTCACCCCAACCCCTCTCCCGCAGGCGGGAGAGGGGTTTTAGCAAAAGCAAAAGCCCAAAAAAAGGCGGAGATGTTATCTCCGCCTGCACAAAGAGAGAGCAACAAAAACTCAGCTGCGACGCGCGCAGTACACCGCGTGCCCAGGCAGTACCAACTCGCCGGTCTCTACAGCACCGGCCACTGGACCCGGCAGCGCCAAGGCCTGCCACTCACCCGCCGGCAACGCATGCCGCACGGTCTCGCCCGAAAGATTGAACGCCAGCAACAAGGTTTCATCGCCAGACTGACGCTCGAACAGCAACACCGGCTCAGCACTATCAAGGAAACGAATCGAACCCTCGACCAGGGCCGGATGCGCCTTGCGCCAGCTCAGGAAGCTGCGGAAGGCATGCAGTACCGAATCGCCATCCACTTCCTGCGCCTGCACCGACAAGGCCTGATGCTCGGCAGGAATCGGCAGCCACGGCTTGCCACTGGTAAACCCAGCCAATGCTTCATCGGTCCACGGCATCGGCGTACGGCAACCGTCGCGGCCCTTGAAATTCGGCCAGAAGGTAATGCCGTAGGGATCCTGCAACGCCTCGAACGGCACGTCCGCTTCACCAAGACCCAACTCCTCGCCCTGGTAGATACAGACCGAACCACGCAGCGAGCACACCAAGGCCGCCAGCATCTTCGCCAGCGACGGTTTGGCCGGATGCCCGCCCCAACGCGTCACCGCACGCTGCACGTCATGATTGGAAACCGCCCAGCACGGCCAGGACTCGCCCATCGCCGCTTCCAGCCGCTCGACGGTGCCGCGGATATAGGCCGCGCTGTAATCGTCCACCAGCAGCTCGAAGCTATAGCCCATGTGCAGGCGGCCCGGTGCGGTGTACTCGGCGGTGGTGGCCAGCGAATCTTCCGACGAGATTTCGCCCAGCGTCACCGCCTGCGGGTATTGGTCCAACAAGGCACGCAGGCGCTCGAGGAAGCCAATGTTCTCCGGCCGGGTGTTGTTGTAGTAGTGGTACTGGAACGCATACGGGTTGTCCGGGCTGAAACCACGGCCAATACGCTCGTTCTCTGGCTTGGGCGGGTTGTCGCGCAGCTGCGCGTCATGGAAGCAGAAGTTGATCGAATCCAGGCGGAAGCCATCCACGCCACGATCAAGCCAAAACTTCACGTAGTCCAGCGTTGCCTGCTGCACCGCCGGATTATGAAAATCCAGGTCCGGCTGCGAGGCCAGGAAGTTGTGCAGGAAATACTGCCGACGCCGCGGCTCCCACTGCCAGGCCACGCCGCCGAAGATCGACAGCCAGTTGTTCGGCGGGCTGCCGTCGTCGCGCGCATCGGCCCACACATACCAATCGGCCTTGGGGTTGTCGCGGCTCTCGCGGCTTTCCTTGAACCAGGCATGGTCAATCGAGGTATGGCTGAACACCTGGTCGATCATCACCTTCAGGCCCAGCGCATGCGCCTTGGCCAGCAGGCGGTCGAAATCGGCCAGGTTGCCGAACAGCGGGTCCACATCGCGGTAGTCGGCGATGTCATAGCCGAAATCGGCCATCGGCGACTTGAAGAACGGCGACACCCAGATCGCATCCACGCCCAGCGAGGCCACGTACTCCAGGCGATCGATGATGCCCGGCAGGTCGCCGACGCCGTCGCCATTGGTGTCCAGGTAGCTGCGCGGGTAAATCTGGTAGATGACGGCACCGCGCCACCATGGAGTCTTGGACATCGAACGCCCCCCTACGGGCCTCAGAGCCCCTGTTTCAGGGCCGCGAAATGTATGCCGGCCAGCTTAGCGTTGGTGCTTTGCCGGCGGTGTTGCTTGCATACGTATTCACTGCGCAAAGGCCCGGTTCTGTTCGGTTTTCGGCCCCGACGGGCCGCCTGCGCCCACACCGCCTATAATCCCCAGGGTACCCCCTGAAGTCTTCCTATGAGCATCGCTGAACATATCCGCCCCGCGCTGGGCCTGCCTGCCATCCAGACCCTTGCCGCAGCGGACATGGCTGCCGTCGATGCCCTGATCCGCCGCCGCCTGTCCTCGGACGTGGTGCTGATCAACCAGATCGCCGACCACATCGTCTCGGCGGGCGGCAAGCGCCTGCGGCCGATGCTGGTGATGCTGGCCGGCCATGCGGTCGGCGGCGCCGGTCCCGAGCACCACCAACTGGCGGCGATCATCGAGTTCATCCACACCTCCACCCTGCTGCACGACGACGTGGTCGACGAATCCGACCTGCGCCGTGGCCGCAGCACCGCCAACGCCTTGTGGGGCAATGCCCCCAGCGTGCTGGTCGGTGACTTCCTGTACTCGCGCAGCTTCCAGCTGATGGTCGAGCTGGAGCGCATGGCAGTGATGCAAATCCTGGCCGACACCACCAACCGCATCGCCGAAGGCGAAGTGCTGCAGCTGCTGCACGTGCATAACCCGGATACCGACGAAGCCGCCTACCTGCGCGTGATCGAGCGCAAGACCGCGGTGCTGTTCGCCGCCGGCACCCGCCTGGGCGCGCTGGCCACCGGCGCCGACGAGGCCGTGCAGCAGAAGCTCTACGACTACGGCATGCACCTGGGCTATGCCTTCCAGATCGCCGACGATGTGCTGGATTACTCCGCCAATGCCGACGAGCTGGGCAAGAACCTGGGCGACGACCTGGCCGAGGGCAAGGCCACCTTGCCACTGATCCACGCGATGGCGCACTCGGACGAAGTAGTCCGCAATCGCCTGCGTGAGATCGTGCAGGACGGCGATGCCAGCGCGATGCCGGAAGTATTGGCTGCGATCCACGCCACTGGCGGCCTGGAATACAGCCGCAAGCGCGCCGTTGAATATGCCAACGCCGCCGAGCAGGCGCTGGATGGCCTGCCGGAAACCGACGCCGTTGCCGCCCTGCGCGGCCTGGCCCGTTACGCCATCGAACGCAGCCACTGATCGCGATGGCAGGCCTGCAGCAGTTCAACGAGGACGAACGCGCTGTGCTGTTGGCGGTGAAAGGCGTGGGTGCCACCGTGGTTTCGCGCCTGGAGCAGTTGGGGTTTCATTCCCTGCAGCAGCTGGCTGAGGCCGAAGCCGGTGATGTGCTGAGCCAGGCATCAGCGATGCTGGGCAGCAGCTGCTGGCGCAACAGCCCGCAGGCGCGGGCGGCGATCAGTGGGGCGATCGCGGCGGCCAAGTCTGTGGGAGCGGCGTAAGCCGCGAAGCCATAGTTGTTCCCGGCGCCGCCGAACGCGAACTACCAGCAACGCATCCCGTGCGGACAGTATTTGCCGCGATCTGACAGATAGTCAGCTTCGCGGCTTACGCCGCTCCTACAAACGTGGTGGATTGCTTGTGGAGCCTCTGCCGAGCATGGCTCGGCACTACGGTTTTGGGGCTGCTGCTGAAGCCCCTGCCGAGCATGGCTCGGCACTACCGTGCGGTTATTCCCCCAGCCGCTCTTCCAGGAAGTTGTCCATCATCTTCCAGGCGCGCTTGGCTGCACGCGGGTCGTACAGGCAGCCCGGCGGGCTGTTGGCGTCGGACTCGGCGAAGCAATGCACCGCGCCGCTGAAATTGACGAATTGCCAGTCGGCCTTGGCCGCATCCATCTCGCTGCCAAAACTGGCGATGTCCTCGGCGGTGATGCCACGATCAGCCGCGCCGTTGAGCACCAGGATCGGCACTTTGCCGCTGCCGGCTGCTGCCGGGGCCGGGGTCGACAAGCCGCCATGCAGGCTCACCACGCCCGCCAAAGGCATGCCGGCACGGGCCATTTCCAGCACTGTGGTGCCGCCGAAGCAGAAACCCACGGCGGCGATCTGCGATGCATCCAGCGGCACCTTGCCAGCCTGTGCCTTCAAGGCATCCAGCGCCGCAGCCGCGCGGGCGCGCAGCACTGCCCTGTCCTCACGCAAGGGCTTGGAAGCCACAGCGGCGGCATCGTTGTCCGTGGGGCGCACGCTCTTGCCGTAAACATCGGCAACCAGCACCACATAGTCATCGCCGGCAATCTGCTCGGCCTTGGCGACAGCTGAAGCGTTGACGCCACGCCAGTTCGGCACCATCACCACCCCGGGGCGGCGTGCCTCACCTTCATCGTCATAAACCAGAACGCCACTGTAGGTGATGCCTTCCAGCTGCCATTCAACGGGGCGTTGCTGCATCTTTGCGAAGGCCGGCAGGGCTGTTGTCATGCAAAGTGCCAGGACCGCCAACTGCAATTTCCGCGCTGCTCGCATGGGACTGCTCCGGTTTTGGTTTGGGGTGAGTCTAAGGCCAAAAGCCGGCTTGCTCGTCGAAACGTGGCGCACTCCCTGCCCTTCCTGCAAACGCTGGCTCCAGCCCCCCAAGAAACAGGACAATGCGTGCCTACTGGCCCCATTGGGGCAAACAACACTAAGAACGAGTATCTGCAAGGAAGATCGTACTCAATGAAGAAGTTCACACCGAGCCTGCTGTGTGTCGCGGCACTGCTGTCAGCCCCACTGGCCCAAGCAACAGAGACCTCGATCGAGGACAGTATCAGCGCGTTTTCGCGTTGCGATGCAGGCTTTTTCAAAAGTCTGCAGACCAACGCTGCCACTTGGGAGCGGCACGTATCGCTATCCAGCTCAGCCAGTGCCACATGGATCCCGGTACCCGACCGGTACGAAGATTCGAAGAACTCGGTTTTGTTGAAGGATCCACCAACTGTGGGTGGGGTGGTCCTTTCGTCCTACTTCGACGAAATCACCGATATGGAGAAGATGGGCCGATACCTGTACTGGGGCTTCATCGCCGAAGGGACACCTGATCAGGTCGCCAGACAATTCGCTCCGCTTCTCGATCATCCGGAAGCACTTCGAAAGATGGGATCGCTACACGCACGTGCGGAAGTGTGGGAAGACGGGAAGTGGTCAGCCTCACTCACACCCTCCGGGACAATCCCAGGCACCCGCAAGCTTGAGCGGGTGTTTCTGCTGGAGCCTCATGGCTCGAACCAGACGCGTATCAGTTGCTCGCTGCAGGGGGCTGTTGACGCAAAAGTACTGGCGAGCATCCGCCCGGACATCCCCGTCGCTGACCATCCCGTCTCCGCACAGGAGCTTGGGTTTGATGAAGTTGCCGTGCCCCCCCATATTGTCGATGCCCTCGACACACCACTACTTGCGCCGCATTTCGACCGCCTTACTTACACCTATACCTCCGTGGCTGAGCAAAAGCCGTCAACCGTGACCGTCGAGCTTGTGGCCCAGCATGGCTTGATACATAGGACGGAGATATACAGCAGGAACTTCACCGTTCAGCGCCTCATGAAAGCCAACCTCATTCAACTGAAATCGAAGATGGAAGGTTCATTTGCTGGACGCGTATTGCTTACCGATTCCCTAGCGCCTGTAGTCCCGACCGGCTGGAATGAAGGGCAGATACTTCGCTTCAACACAACCACCCGTTATGCCCCGCTCAAGCCGCGGGAAAAGACCAATGAAACCGCGGCCAGCTGCACTATCGGCGCGCGTTATCCTGCAACTGAAGTCTTCCCCTCTCTTCCCGGCGATGCCATCAGGCTTTCGTGCAACCACGGTGGCCGCCAAAGCATCGAGGCCTATATCGAGGATCTTGGCCTGGCAATCCCACTGGAATCCACTTCGGAGCGTGGCCGCAGCGTAAATCGGATCACTGCACTGAAAGTGGTGCGCTGATGTTCGCGAGCTTGTCGCTCTCAATCTGAAAGCTGCATATCGATCACCATCGGACCAATTGGTTCGATGGTGATCCGCCGCCGATGCCGTCATCCACAAGAGCTGACCAGAGCCCTGCCCTGGCGCGATACATACGGCCATTCCAGAAGGCCTGCTGTTATCGCTACTGTCCCGGAAGCTTCGACACTGCAAGCCACTCAACTCACGCGCAGCTGTGTTCCTGCGGAGAGAACGGACAGAGTCACAAAGGCAGCGCGCCTGCCTTGGCCCATCACTTATTGGCTGCGTTACCAAGGTGTGCTTGGATAGGCATCCCCCACGCAGCCACTGCCCCATGAGCCTTGTCGACACCTTCCTTTCCGGCCTTGTGCCGCGCCTGCCAGCAGACGATGCCCCGATGTGGCGCTGGGTAGAAGGTGCAAGCCAGTACGACCTGCAACGTCTGCAACTGCAATGGCCACAGGTTCCAGCAAGCCTGCTGGAGCTGCTGGCGCGGGTGGATGGCAGCCACTACCGGGACTACCCGCGAGGTGAGGTCAACGTACTGATGCTTGGCTCCGACGTAGGCGACGGCAGCTACCCCTACTACCTGCGGTCGGTACAGCAGATCTTCGAGGACAGCGCGCAATGGGACGACAGTATCCGTTCCATCTACGAAGAATGGCTGGACGATGAGCCGGAGATTCTTGGTGCCGGCATCGATGCCGACGTGCCGATGGGCAGGCGCCTGTGCTTCTCGCACTGCATGAACAACGGCGGCACCTCGATGCTGTACCTGGATTTCGACCCTGCCGATGGCGGCATCAGTGGCCAGGTCGTGCGCTACCTGCACGACCCGGACAGCTATGCGGTGATCGCGCCCAGCTTCGATGTCTACCTGCAGCAGCTGATCGACGGCGGTTACGCTTTCACCGACGAAGAAGAGTGATCTGCAGGTAATGGGTGGCGCCGACTGACAGTCAGCGCCACTTCGGCCTCGGCCAAGGCCTTACAGGATGCCGATACCCGGAATCGCACTGATGCTGTCCGGATCAAACCCGGCCAGCTCGGCGAAGTGTCGCCCACGCGCCACATAGTCCTTGTAGGCACCAAAGCTGGGCGCGCCCGGCGACAGCAGTACTACCCCGCCCTGCCCGCCCAACGCGGCACGCGCCAGTTCCACGGCATGCGGCAGATCGGTCGCGGCGTGCAAGCCAAAAACGCCAGCCTCGGCGAGCGGTGCGAGCAGCGTATTGATGCGCGGACCGTTGTTGCCCATGGTCACGATCTCGACCGGCGCGTTGTCGCGCATGTGTTCGGCGAAGTCCTGCCAATCCACGCCGCGGTCATGTCCGCCAACCAGCAGCGCAATGCGCTGGCCGGCGAAGCAATCCAAGGCGGCCAGCGATGCATGCGGCGTGGTGCTGATCGAATCATTCACCCAACCCAGGCCATCGCGTTCGCCCAGCAACTGCAGGCGATTCGGCAAGGGTCGGAAACTCTGCACCGCAGGCGCCAAGGCAACCGCGTCCAGTCCGAGGGCTTCCAGTGCAGCCAACACCGCGCACAGATTGCCGCGGTTGTGGCGGCCCGGCAGCGGCGTGTTCGAGGTATCAAACACCGCCTGCGTACCGCGATGCACAACCTCACCAACCATGTGCCAGCCTTCGGGCTGGTTGAACCAGACGATCTGGCTATGCGGCAACTGCAGCGCGCGCAGGTGTTCGTCAGCAGCGTTGAGCACCGCCACGCGCGGATGCCCGCCGGTCACCAACGACAGCTTGTCGTCAATGTAGCGCTGCTCGCTGCCGTGCCAGTCCAGATGCTCAGGGAAGATGTTCAGCACGATGGCGATGTCCGGCCGCGTACCGCTGCGGGCGACTTCACCGGTCTGGTAGCTGGACAGTTCCACCGCCCAGTAGTCCGGCGCCGGTTTTGGGTCCAGGGCCTCCAGCAGCGGCAGACCGATATTGCCGATCAGGCCGGTGCGATGCCCGGCCGCACGCAGCAGATGGGCCAGCAGCGAGGTGGTGGTGCTCTTGCCCTTGGTGCCGGTCACGCAGACCGTGTTCGGCAGCGCGCCATCGGCATCGGCGTGCTCGCTGAACCACAGCGAGGTGCCGCCGATGAACTGCGTGCCCTGGGCAAGTGCATGCTGCGCCTCGGGCTTGTACGGACTGATACCCGGTGACTTGATCACCACGTCGAACGAAGCCAGCAGCTCACCACTGAGCTCGGTTTCAACGCGCAGGTGTGCGTCGCCAAGCGCAAGAATTTCCTCTGCTTCAGCAGCAGAACAAAGCACCGTCAAACGCGCAGGAAACCGCTCCTGCGAGTCACCGCTGACGATTCCCCATTCCCGATCACGCAGCGCGTGATAGGCCGCACGGCCCTCACGCCCCCAACCCCACAGCGCGACCCGCTTGCCCTCAAGCTGCGAAATTCGCACGCAGACGCTCCCACAGTGCTGCCGGGATGCGGTGCTCGCCATCAAATACCAGCAACGGTTCAATCTGCAGCTCGTCCGCCGACAGGGTCGGCTGGATCAGGGTGGAGAAGCGCTTGACCAGCACGTCTTCCTTCCAGTCCGGACGCGATGCCAAGGTCGCCATGGCCGCGCGCGACTCCTTGCCCTCGCCCACGCACTCGAACGGTTTGTGGTCCTGGAACTCCAGCAGCGCGTCGTAGCCGCCAGCCTGTTCCATATCGTCCAGCAGGTTGCGACCGAAGATGCGCACCAGCCGGATCTTCGGCATGAACGGGGCCAGCACCAGGAACACGAAGTGGCACTTCGGGCAGACGCCGCACCAGCGGTTCACCGGACGCTCGCCGAGGATGTGGAAGTTACGGTTGCAGCTGGAGAAATGCGCGTCGTAGAAATCGGTCTTGGCGAACTGACGGGCAACCGCCAGCTCCGACAGCGGACGCAGCAACGAGTAATAGTTCAGGTCGGCGGCAATGTGCCGCTGCACGTATTCGCCGAACGCCTTCTCGAAGGCCCAGCCCTTGGACCACTGGTGGTTCACTTCACCGGTACCGGCGATCTGGCTGCCGTAGCTGGCCGAGCGCTCGTTGGAGAACACCACTTGATCCACGCCCTGCACGACGGCGGCCAGCACCATGATCGCCGAGTTCACCGCAGTGACCGGGATATGGCCGTTCCACGCGCCCTGGCGATTGAGCTCGAACAGCTCCGGTGCCAGCGTGCGGCCGATGTTGAGGGTCGGCAGGCCGGTGCGCTCGGCGCAGGCACGGATCAGCTGCGAACCGCCGATCCAGGTGACGGTTTCGGCGACACCGGCGTTGCGCAGGGCTTCGATGCTGACCAGGGAGTCCTTGCCGCCGCCGATGGCTACCAGGGCGTGGTGGGCCAGGCCAAGTTCGGGAGCAGAAGCGCCCTCACCCCCAGCCCCTCTCCCGTAAACGGGCGAGGGGAGCGAAGCTGGGAGCTTGAACCGGTCGCGCAGGTTCAGGCCGTTGCGGTAGGCGAATTCGCCCAGGCCGTTGAAGTACACCGTTTCCACCAACGCGGCGGTGGCCGCGTCGATGGCGTAGCTGTCGATGCTTACCTGCGCCGGCACCGCTGCCTTGTAGTAGCTGACACCTGCAATCAGGTGCAGCAGCTGCAGGGCGCGTTGCACCGCGGCTGCGCGTTCGTCGTCCAACTGGAACGGCGCGCCCGGCACGGTGACGGTCTCGGTCAATTCCGGACCGTCGTCGAAGGCGTATACCAGCCGCGCCACACCGGTGTCCGCGGCGAAATCGCAGCGGACGAAGCGGAAACGGGAAACCTGGTCTTTATCAAAAGCTGTCATGGCGTATCCGGAAATCAAACTGGCCGTGGCGCATCAGCGCGCAACGGACGACAAAGGTTTTCGCAAAAAGCAGACGTCATTGCACTTCATCAATGACGTCCTCGCGCGGCAAGGCGCGTTGGTTATAGGTACTGGCCATGCTGAAACCATAAGCGCCAGCATCGGCGATGACCATCACATCGCCCGGTGCGGTCGCCGCCGGCAGCTTCACCCGCTCGGCGAACACATCGCTGGATTCGCAGATCGGGCCGACCACGCTGAAATCAACATCGCGCTCGGCATCCAGGCGCGACAGGTTGGCGATGTCGTGCCAGGCGTCGTACAGCGCGGGGCGCAGCAAGGCGTTCATGCCGGCATCCAGGCCAACGCGGCGCACGCCATCCTTCTCCACCACCTGGGTGGCGTGGGTCAGCAGCACGCCAGACTCGGCCACCATGAAACGGCCGGGCTCGATCGCCAGCTGGAAGGCCGGGTGCACGGCCTTGATGTCGGCCAGGCCAGCGGCCCAGGCGTCCAGATCGAAGGGCTCGTCGTCGTCGCTGTACGGCACCGGCAGACCGCCGCCGATATCGAGGATTTCAACGCTGCCGATGCGGCGCGCGAAGCCGGCCATCTCATCGACCATCTGCTTCCAGTGGCCGCTGTTCTCGATGCCGCTGCCCAGATGCGCATGCACACCGGTGATGCGGATATCCAGCGCGCGCGCGGCGGCAATGAACTCATCCACGCGCAGCGCCGACAGGCCGAACTTGGAATCCTTGCCGCCGGTGTTCACCTTCTTGTGGTGGCCATCGCCGTGGCCCAGGTCGATACGCAGCCACAGCGAGCGGCCACGGAATACTTCCGGCCAATGCTTCAGCAGCTCGACGTTATCGACGGTGACATTGACGCCCAGTGCCAGCACCGCTTGATACTCGGTGATCGGCGCGAAGCTCGGGGTGAACAGCACGCGCTCCGGGGTGATACCCGGCACCGAGGCGAACACCAGCTCCACTTCGCCCTGCGATACACATTCCAGGCCGAAACCTTCAGCAGCAAGCGTGCGCAGGATCTCAGGATGCGAGTTGGCCTTGATCGCGTAGAAACGGCGGTCGATCGCCGGAATCGCCTTCAACTGACGGGCCCGCTCGCGCACCTTGTCCAGATCGTAGATATAGGCCGGCGTGCCCTGCGCAGCCAGCTCCAGCAGCTTCTTCTGCTTGGCCGGCGCCTGCCACCACGGCGTCTGCCGCGGACGGATGCTGCCGATGATTTCACGCCAGCGCGGGCCGAACACCTGCTCTTCGTAAACCGGCATCGCACCGCTGTCGATCAGCTCGGCGTGCAGGATCGGCAACAAGCCATCCGCATCGGCCTCGTCGATCACGAAGGTCAGGTTCAAGTCGTTGGAGGACTGCGAAATCATGTGCACGCGCTCCTTGCCGAACGTAGCCCACACGTCGGAGAGCTTGTACAGCAGCGAGCGCATGCCGCGACCGACCAGGGTGATGGCCGCGCACGGCACGATCACCTTGACCTTGCAGATCTGCGACAGGTCGGCCGACAGCGCAGCCAGCACGTCGGTGTTGACCAGGTTCTCGGACGGGTCCAGCGACACGGTGACGTTGGTTTCGGCCGAACCGATCAGGTCCACCGACAGGCCGTGCTTCTTGAACAGGTTGAACACGTCGGACAGGAAGCCGACCTGCTGCCACATGCCGATGCCTTCCATCGAGATCAGCACGATGCCATTGCGACGGCTGATCGCCTTGACGCCCGGCACCGGCTCGGCGGCGCCGTCGATGCTGGTACCTGGCATATGCGGACGCTCGGTATCGAGGATGGCCATCGGCACGCCGGCATCGCGGCAGGGCTTGATCGAGCGCGGGTGCAGCACCTTGGCGCCGGTGGTAGCGATTTCCTGCGCTTCGTAATAATCCAGGCGGGTCAGCAGGCGTGCGTCGGGCACGTCCTTGGGATTGGCGCTGAACATGCCCGGCACGTCGGTCCAGATTTCGACGCGACTGGCGCCGAGCAGCGCACCGAAATAAGCGGCCGAGGTGTCCGAGCCACCACGGCCGAGGATGGCGGTGCCACCGTCGCCATGACGGGCGATGAAGCCCTGGCTGATCAGCATGCGGGTCGGCTGCGCCGAGAAGCGCTGCTTGAAGTCGCCGCCGCCCTGCCACTGGCAGTTCACCGACAACCGCTGCGACCACTCGGTCTGGTTGGGTGCGGGCGGCAGTGCGTCCAGCCACTCACGGGCATCCATCCAGCCGAAGTCCAGGCCGTTGCTGCGCAGGTAGGCGGCACCGACGCTGGAGGACAGCAGTTCGCCCTGGCCCAGCACTTCGGCCTGCCAGTCCAGCGGACGGCTGGCAGCGCGCGGGTCGTCCAGCAGCGCCTGCAGCGCGGCAAGGCGTTCAGCCAGGACTTCGGCGCCCAGCTCCAGCTCGGCGAGGAATTCATTGTGGCGAGTGACCAGCGCGGCCACGCGCTCGCGGCTGTCGGCAGCGCCGTCGGCAATCGCGGTCAGCTCGTTGGTGACGCCTGACAAGGCCGACACCACCACCAGCACCCTGCCGCCGGTCTCGTCCGCACGTTTTTTCGCCAACTGACCGATCGTGTTCCAGCGATGACGACGCGACACCGAGGTGCCACCGAACTTGAGGACGATCCAGCGATCAGCGATTGGGGAAGCAGACATTGGCTTTGTGGATTCACTAGTGGGAGAAAGACCCGGCAATGCGGGCGGAACTACCGATTCTATGCCAAGGCCGCTGTGCCGGGACGGCTGAGTTACCGGCGATACCATCGCCACCCGGCCTCCCTTCCCGGGGCGGAGAAAGTAGCATTTGCAACGATTCGGGTCATCTTTGGGTGAATGGGGGGAGCGGATCGGGGATTGGCAATGACGACATTCCGCACGCTCATGCCTAAGCTGAGCGGCCCTGCTCCACCCGAAAACCCATGCGCCAACGCCGTTACCTGCAACTGGACGTCTTCGCCGCCCGCCCCGGCAGCGGCAACCCGCTCGGCGTCATCCTCGACAGCGAAGGCCTGGATACCGCCGCCATGCAGGCCCTCGCCGCCTGGCTGAACCTCTCCGAGACGGTCTTCTTCCTGCCGCCGGACGCGGGCGCCAGCTACCGCATCCGCATCTTCACCCCGAGCAGCGAGCTCCCCTTTGCCGGCCACCCCAGCGTCGGCGCGGCGTGGGCAGCAGTCACCTCAGGGCTGGCGCGACCACAAGCCGGGCGGCTGATACAACAATGCGCTGCAGGCCTGCTGCCGGTACAGGTAAGCGGACCGGAAGACGCGCCCACCATCCTGTTGGCCAGTCCACCGGCCCAGCAGCATTCAACCGCGTCAGGCGCTATACCGGAACAGCTACAGGCGTTGATGGCCGCCGGCTGTACCCCGGAGCTCTGGGACAACGGCCCTTGCTGGTGGCTGTTGCCTGCCCGCGATGCCGCCAGCCTCCGTGCACTGGTTCCAGACATGCCCGCGATCCGCGACTGGAGCATTGCCACCGGCGCGACCGGCGTCGCGGTGTTCGCTGCCGACGCCGGCCCCGACCACGCGCTGGTGACCCGGGCGTTCTGCCCGGCCGATGCAGCCGACGTCCCCGAGGATCCCGTCACCGGCAGCGCCAATGCGCTTATCGCTGCGTGGTTGCAGCAGCGAGGGCAATTGCCGGGCACTGATGGCCGCTACGTGGTCAGCCAGGGCCGTGAAGTCGGGCGCGATGGCCGCGTCCACATCTCAATCGACGCGCAAGACACGGTCTGGATCGGCGGTCAGGTGCAGCCGGTTATCGCCGGTCTGATGCACTGGTAAGCTGCCCAGCCGTCGTCTGGAACCGATTCGCAATGTCTGTACGCCGTTATCTGCAGTTGGACGTGTTCGCAGCCCGCCCGGGCACCGGCAACCCGCTGGGTGTCATCGTCGACAGCGAAGGTCTGGATGATGCCGCCCTGCAGGCCATCGCCGCCTGGCTGAATCTGTCCGAGACCATTTTCTTCCTGCCGCCGGACGAAGGCGCCAGTTACCACATCCGCATTTTCACCCCCAAGGGTGAGCTGCCCTTCGCCGGCCATCCCAGCGTGGGCGCCGCCTGGGCCGCGGTGGAACTGGGTCTGGCCACACCCGACGACAACGGCGGGCTGATCCAGCAATGCAAAGCCGGTCTGCTGCCAGTACGGGTACAGGGCGGCCGTTGGTTCCGCCAGATCCATGTGCGCAGTCCGCAGGCGGAGCGCCGCGATACCACCCTCGCTGCCCTGCCCGAAGGCCTGGCAGCGCTGGCCAAGCCCGGCCACAGCCCGGAACTCTGGAACAACGGCCCGGACTGGTGGTTGCTGGAAGCCGGCAGCGAGGCCGCCCTGCGCCGCTACAAGCCGGAGCTGGCTGCCATTGGCGCCATGCCGGGCCGCGGCAAGCTGGCGGTGTATGCACCTGCCGACCGACCGGATGTGGGCTACCAGTATGTGGTGCGCGCCTTTGCACCCGGCGTTGGGGTCAACGAAGACCCGGTCACCGGCAGCGCCAACGCACTGGTTGCCGCGCAGTTGTTGGCGCAGGGCCGGATCAAACCCTTCCAGCAGTACCTGGCCAGCCAGGGCCGCGAGCTCGGCCGCAATGGCGAGGTGCGGGTGGAAGTGGATGCGGACTCCAACATCTGGATTGGTGGTGAGGTGCAGCAGGTTATTGCTGGGCAGATTGAGTGGTGACAGCGCAAGCCATGCCCGCTATTCCCTTCTCCCGCTCGCGGGAGAAGGTGCCCCGAAGGGGCGGATGAGGGGAAGCGTGCGAAGCACGCACGCCTTTGTCGTTGCCTTTGCCGACAGCAACCACCCAAAAACACCAAGCAAGCGGACTTCGTCCGCCTCCCCTCACCCCAACCCCTCTCCCGCAAGCGGGAGAGGGGCTGAAGCAAAAGCCAACTGCAACTGCCAAAGCCACAGCCAAAGCCAAAGCAACAGCAACAGCCACAGCCACGGCTGCAGCTGCAGCTGCAGCAACAGCCTCACAGCACTCGGACTCTCCCATGACCACCCGCCGCTTCCTGCAACTCGACGTCTTCGCCCCGCGCCCCGGCACCGGCAATCCACTGGCCGTGGTACTCGATGCCGATGGTCTGGACGATGCCGCCATGCAGGCCATCGCCCGCTGGACCCGCCTGCCAGAAACCACTTTCATCTTCGCCCCGACCAAACCCGGCAGCAGCTACGGCATCCGCATGTTCGCGCCGCAGAAGGAAGTGCCGTTCGCCGGCCACCCCAGCGTCGGCAGCGCGCATGCCGTGCTTGAAAGCGGCGTGGCGGCGGCGATTGACGGGCAGTTGGTGCAGGACGGCATCGCCGGCCAGCTGCCACTGCAGATAAGCGAGCACAACGGCATCCGCACCATCGCCATTCGCACCCCGCGCGCTTCGGTGGCCGAAGTCGTCACCGCAGACGATCCGCGCCTGCAACCAGCCATCGCCGGCTGGCCGTTGGGCAAACTGCCACCGGCATTGATGGACGGCGGCCGCCGTTGGTGGGTAGTTGAGGTCGCCGATGAATCAACACTTCGTGCGCTCAGCCCTGACTGGGATGCAATCGCCACGCTCGCGGAAGCCACCGGTGCGATGGGCGTATTCGCCTATGCACGCGCCGCTGGCGACGGCTACCAGCTGGTAGTCCGCGCCTTCGTCGGCAATGGCCGCCGATTCGAAGATGCGGCCTCCGGTGCCGCCAATGCGGTGCTGGCCGCCTGGCTGGACGAACGCAATGCCCTGCCAGGCAGCAACAAGCGCTACACCGCCAGTCAGGGCCGCGAAGTCGGCCACGATGCGCTGCTGGAACTGCACATCGACGAGCACGGTGATGTCTGGTCCGGCGGCCAGGTGCAAACGGTGATCCGCGGCAGCATTGATTGGTAAACCATCGAGAGGAAACGCCCGTGCAGCACAAGCAGCCGTTCGATATTGAATGTGATTGTGGCCAGGTCAGCGTACGCGTGGAGGGTGCACCCGCAGCGCGCGCGTACTGCCATTGCCGCGCGTGCCAGCAGTTCTACGGACTGCCCGTACTGTCTGCCAATGCCTGGCCCAGCGAAGCCTTGAGCATCGTCAAAGGTCACGCTCTGCTCTGTACCCACCAGCATCCGCACCTGCAGATGCGACGGCACTACTGCAACAGCTGCGGGCAAACGTTGTACGGCAGCAACCGGCTGGATATGGCGGTGATCCGCACCAACCTGATCGCTCAGGCGCATGGCGGCCATCTCCCCGAAGAGCACGCACCTACATTGCATATTTTCTATGCGCACCGTGTGCTCGATATTGCCGATGCGCTGCCGAAGTACAGCGAGGGTTGGGACGGTCCGCTTCACCAGGCAGCGAGCTGCCCCATCCCAACTGCGGCTGTTTGATTGCCTGCGATGCGGCACGAATACCCGCAACATCGCACAGCAGCTCGGAAAGGGAACCATTCGCGGGCAACCGGGGTCACACCGCCTTCAATTGCCAGCCAATAACAAAAGGCCCAGAGATGCGCAGATGGATCTTGCTGCTGATGCTGTTGTTTGCGTCCACCGGCTGCACCGCTGAACCCGCTCCGCAGTCGACAAAGGCGCTGTTCGTCGGCAACAGCCTGATCTACGTGGGCAACCTGCCCGCCACGTACGCGGCACTGAGCACCGCCAATGGTCATCCAGTACACAGCCAGATGATCGTCAAAGGCGGCGCCGTCCTCGACCAGCGGGTTACCGATGGCTCAGTACAACGCGCACTGAGCGAACATCAACCGCAGCTTCTGATCCTGCAGGAACAAGGCGGCGCCCTGCTGTGCTGGCCGGACCAATCGGCGTGCGCAAAGTCGCAGGCGGCAATCAAGGCGCTCGCAAAAGCCGGTAGCGACGCCGGGGCGCGCGTACTACTGCTTGGCAGCTACCAATCGCAGCCGGCGGCTTCCGCCCGTCTGATTGCCAAGGAGGCGGCGGCTGCGCAGCAGGCCGGCATTCCTTACGTAGCGATCTCCGAAGCGCTGCGCACTGCCTCGGCCGCTGCACCCGACCTGCAGTGGTATGATGCTGACGGCATGCATCCTGGCCCGGCGCTGACCCTGCTTGATGCGATCCATATCTATCGTGCAATCCACGACCGGCTGCCTGAGCACGGCTTCTCGGTGGAAGCGCCGATCTATCTGCCCAAGAGCGGGCTTGATGCAGGCCTGCGCAATGCCGACGCCGGTGCGCCGCTCGCCGATACACCAACCCATATCGACTACCCTGATGCGATGATCCAGCGCATCAATGCGCTGCTGCCATCCACGCATCCCTGACAACGAGCTCGCCATGCCTCACCTGACCATCGAATTCAGCAGCAATCTCAGCGCCGCCATCACCCCGGCGCTGCTGCGTGCCGTCAATCACGCGCTGCTCGGCACTGGCCAATTCGAGGAAGCGGACATCAAGTCCCGCGCCCTGCCATTTGATTGCTTTGCCGTTGGCACCAAAGACAGCCCCCGCGGCTTTGTGGCTGCGCGGCTGGCAGTACTCAGTGGTCGCAGTGCCGAAGTCAAACGCGATATCGCCACCACTCTGCTGGCGTCGTTGGAAACGGCAATCGACGCCTCACAACCGACAACGCAGATCAGCGTTGAGATTGTCGACATTGACCGTGACAGCTACGCAAAGACGATACGCGGCGGTTGAAGCCCTTGCACGTCCTGTCGATCCGATTTTGTCAGCCGTCTACGCCTGAGGTCGCGGCCACCGTTCCATCAACTGGATCACCATCATGAACGCAACCCGTTTCCACGCTGTATCACCCTTTCTGGGCACCAACGATCTGCCTGGGACTCTGGCTTTCTACATCGGGAAGCTTGGCTTCGCACAGGCATGGGAATGGGGCGAACCTGCCGAATTGGCGGCTGTGTGTCGCGATGAGGTTGAGCTGACGATCGCCAGCCGCGCCGATGCCAAGCCCGGTGGTATCAGCCGGTTGTACCTGCATATCGATGGAATCGACAGCTATCACGCGCAGTTGCAAGCCGCAGGCGTGATCATCACCGTTGCCATTGCTGACCGGCCGTATGGCATGCGCGATTTCAGCGTTGTTGATCCGGCCGGGAACGTGCTGTGTTTCGGGCAGGCGCTGCCGCAAACCGAGGGGCCTGTGGGAACGGCGTAAGCCGTGAAGCTCGTACCGGGCCCGCCAGACCATCGCCTGCGATTGCACACAAAGCGGCTGCGGATGGCGCTTCAGCTTCGCGGCTTACGCAGCTCCCACAACCACAGCCGGCTTCCTCGCTACTGCGTATCCAAACCAGGCGAATGGGATGTAGGCCAGCAGCACGTCCAGCACTTCGAACCAGCGTGGCGCGGGCAGCATGAAGCAGCTGGCGATGCCGCCCGCCAGGAACAGCAGGCCGATCAGCAAAGCCGGGATCTTGCTGACCCGTCCGACAATCCAGGTTGCCAGCAGCGCACCTGCCAATGTGCCCAGCGCGTGGGCCAGGAATGGAAACAGGAAGTGTCGCGGCTCCAGCAAGGGCATCGCTGCCTGCAAGCCTTCAGTGGTGGTGAGATCCATGCCAGCTGGTGGCGGCACCAGTTGCCCGCCAAGCACGATCAGCCCCATGTTGACCGCGCTGCCGGCTATCAAGCCCAGCACCACCGCCAGCAAGCCTCTCAGGAATGCGCGCATCACCCTCTCCCACCCGTCTGATGATGGGCTGAGTATGATCCAAGCCTTGCCTTGTCGCTCGCCTTCCTTTTGGAGATCCGTGTGTCCCACCGCCCCCTGCAGACTTACCAGGGCAGCTGCCATTGCGGCGCTGTCAGCTTCCGTATTGAAACCGACTTCCCGGAGCTGACCACCTGCGACTGCTCGATCTGCAGGCGCAAGAACGCGTTGATGGTGAAGGTGCATGAGTCCGCGTTCGAGCTGCTGTCCGGACAGGAGGCTTTGGTCGAGTATCAATTTCACACCCTGACCGCGCATCACTACTTCTGCGGCACCTGTGGCAACTATCCATTCCACCGCAAGCGGGTCACCCCGGACTACTTTGGGGTGAACGTGTTCTGCCTGGAGGAGTTTGATCCGGCGGGGATTCCGGTCCGGGCGACGGTGGGTGCGGGGATGGCCTGATCAGGCATCCGGAGCCGGCTTCGGCTTCGGCTTTGGCTTTGGCTTTGGCTTTGGCTTTGGCCCTGGCCTTTTCCCTTCTCCCGCATGCGGGAGAAGGTGCGCCGCAGGAGCGGATGAGGGCAGTTCTTGGCTTGTAGCTTCTGCTTTGCCTGCTACGTACCGAAGCAACGCGAAACGAAAAGACACGGCACTACGCGCCGCCCCCTCACCCCAACCCCTCTCCCGCTCGCGGGAGAGGGGCTCCAAGCAAAGCTAAAGCGGCTCAGCGCCAGTTGTAGTTGAACGAAACACCAATGATGCGCGGGTCGTTGTAAACGGCCGCCATGTAGTTCTCGATCACACCCTTGAGGTTCTTCTCGTTGGTGATGTTGCGGGCGAACGCCGCCACTTCCCAGGCGCCGTAGCCGCCGGTATAGCCAACGCGCAGGCCACCTTCGAAATTACCCTTGGAGTAGAACTCCTTGCTGTCGTACAGCACGAACTGGGTCTCGCCCTGCTTGTTCCAATCGGTGGCGAAGAACACTGCGCCATCATCACCCACCGGAATGTCGTAACGCGCGGCCAGGTTCAGGTTGTACTTGGGTGCATTCGGCAGCGGGTTGCCGTCGATCTGGGCGTAGACATTGCTGCCGATCTTGATGGTCGGGTCGTTGACCGTACACACCACCACACCATTCAACGCACAGACCTGTGCATAGACGCGCTTGTCCTGGATCTCGCTGTGCAGCAGGCTCAGGCCGGCGGTCAGCGACAGGTTCGGGATCGGGCGCCAATCCATGTCGGCTTCCAGACCGTAGGCGCGCGCCTTGTCGGCATTGAACAGTACGCCGTTGCCGTTGGAGTCATTACCGTTGAGCTGGATGTCGTTGACCGTATAGGTAAAGCCACTGACGTTCAGGCGCAGGCGGTTGTCGAACAGGCTGCTCTTGATGCCGGCTTCCCAGGACAGGATGGTTTCCGAATCGGCAGTGGTGAAGTCGGCATTGAATACCGCCGAGCGGCCCTGGATGGTCGGGCCACGGAAGCCGCGTGCCACGCGTGCGTACAGACTCAGTTCGGGGCTGACTTCATACATGGCGCTCAGGTCCCAGCTCGGCTGGGTGTCCGACATCTCGACGTTGTGGCGGCCCTTGTAGGTCACCAGACCAGCGGCGGTATCGGCAGTCTTGAGCAGACGCGTGCTCTTCTCGTCCTTGGTCGCGCGGACACCCGCGGTCAAGGTCAGCGCATCGGTGGCCTTCCAGCTCACCTGGCCAAAGCCTGCCCACGAGGTATTGATGTTGCGCAGGCGCACCCAGTTGTTCGGGTTGCGGGCCGGCGTGTTGAGGAACCAGGCGCGCTGGTAGAAATCGGTGGTATCACGGCCATCGAAGTAGAAGGCGCCAACCTGCCACGACAGCGGATCGGTGGCATTGGAGGCCAGACGCAGCTCCTGGGTGAACTGGTCCAGGTCCTGCACCTGGCCCATCGACTGGCCATAACCATTGGGCAGGCCATTGACCGGATAGTTCGCCGCGGCACCGCCGTCGGTATCACCACGGCTGTAACCGGAGGTGGTTTCGTAGGCGCTGATCGAGGTCAGCGTGGTGTTGCCGAAGTCATAGGTCGCCTTCAGCGAGCCGCCATGGGTCTTGTAGGCCTGCGGGTTGTTGTCGGCCTCGTCGAAGGCGACCTTGTCGCGCGGCGCGTCGGTGCGATTGCTGCCCTTCACCAGCGCATTGCGCAGGAACAAGGTGGAGGTGCCTTCATAGTCGCGGGTATGCACGGAGCCGAGCAAGGAGAACTGCTCGTTCGGCTTGTACAGCAGCTGCAGGCGCAGGTTGCGGTCGTCGTAGCCGCCCATCGTGTCGTTCTTCGGCGTCACCGTGCCATCGGCGCTGGGGCCGCGATAGGTGTTGTCCACCCAATCGTCACGGTGCTGGTACAGGGTCGATATGCGATAGGACAGCACGTCGTTGATCGCGCCGCCCATGCCGCCGTCGATGGCGACGGTGTTGTAGCTGCCGTAGCTTACGTTGACTCGACCGCTCGGGTCCTGGCTCGGCTTGGCGGTATCGAACTTGACGATGCCGGCGGTGGTATTGCGGCCGAACAGCGAGCCCTGCGGGCCGCGCAGCACTTCCACCTGGTCCACGTCATAGACCGGGTTGGACTTGAGCACCACATGCTCCAGCACCACGTCGTCCTGGATGATGGAGACCGGCTGCGAGGCACCGAGGTAGAAATCGATATTGCCCAGTCCACGGATGTAGAAGCGCGGGAAGATGCGCCCGGTGGTGGTTTCGGCATAGAAGCTGGGCACGCGGCCGGACAGCGCCAGCAGCGTATCGTCGGCACCTTCGGTATAGCTGCGCAGGGCTTCGCCCTGCACCACGCCCACCGACACCGGCACGTCCTGCAGGTTCTGCTCGCGGCGCTCGGCGGTGACGGTGATGGTGTCCAGCGCCGTGGCAGCGCTGCGCGCCTCGGCCGGCGCGGCATCCTGGGCCAGCGCGGTCTGCGCGGCCAGCGGCAGGATCAGCAATGCGCAGGCCTGGGCCAGCAGCGAGCGACGCGGAAAGTCATGGGTAACGCGGGTAACTGCAGAAGTGGTGCGGTGACGCTGCATGGAATGGCCTTGGTTGGCTGTTGATGATTGCGCTCGGCCCGGACCGGGCCGACTGCGCGGCATGAGGCGCGCAGATCATCACCGCACAAGGTTGCAATTCGATGGCATTGGCGATTTGGAAGTCCATGAAGCAGAACGCCAGCGCGGGAGCAATCGGCCCCCACGCTGGCGACGACACACTTCAATCAATTCCTGCGCTGCAAGCGCTCAGCGCAGTTGATCCTTCAGGAACAACCAGGTGATCAGGGTTGCATCCGGCCCCTGCGGATCGGTGAACGGCAAGCCGGAGGTGCTGCCGCTCCACGCATGGCCCATGCCATGCACCAGATAGTCCTGGACCAGGGTCTTGCCACCATAGGTGTAGTTCTTGACCGTATACGCGCGCCCACCGGGCACCTGCCCGGCAACCGTGCTGGTCGGCACGTACTTGACCGAGTCATTGTCCAGCCCGTCATCGGCCAGGTCGTTGGTCTGCAGGAACTGACGCACCGCCTGCTGGCCGTTCACCGGGTTGACCGTGACATCGGCGCTGCCATGGAACACCAGCACCGGCAACGGCCGCGGCGACGGCGAGCCCGAGCACTGCCAGGCCAGCTTGCCATTGCTTTCCGGCGAATAGATGCTGCCCGCCAGTAGCGCGTAGGCGCTGCCGGATACGGTGGTCGCGCCCTTGTACATGCCACCCGAGTGAATGGCGCCTGCTGCGAACACATCCGAGTAGCAGGCCAGCATGATCGAGGTCATCGCACCGCCCGCGGAAATGCCGGTGACATAGACCCGGCGCGGATCAACGGCGTAGCCGGCCTTCACCGCATCGACGATGCCGGCCAGGATCGAAGCCTCACCACTGCCACGCGCCTGGTTGATCGGCAGCTGCCAGTTCCAGCAGCGCGTCGGGTTGGAGGTAACGTTCTGCCGCGGATAGACCACGATGAAACCTTCGACGTCGGCAACATCATTGAAGCCCGAGGCTTCGCCCATCAGGTTGGGCCCGTTGACGCAGCCATGCAGTACCAGCAGCACCGGCAACGGCTTGCTCGCTTCATAGCCTGCCGGCACCCATACCTGGTACTCGCGGGCGCCGAAAAGGTTGCCGTACACACCGAAATCCCAATGGCCTGCAGCGCTTTGCGCAAACGCGCTGCCCGCCGCCAGCCAGCTGCACAGCAGCAGTAGAACTGCCTTGATTGAAACGATTCCAGATTTCATAGCCAGATCCTCATGCGTGAGTCGTGGATGAAGTCGTACCGGAAATCCTCGCGGGCCAGCCGCCAGGGTGTTGCGACGCCGCCGTCAAACCCAACCAGTGGCGTAATAGATGCCGATCACCACGAACACCGCCAGGGTCTTGATGATGGTCACGGCGAAAATGTCCTTGTAGGCCTGGCGATGGGTCAGCCCGGTCACCATCAGCAAGGTGATGACGGCGCCGTTGTGCGGCAGGCTGTCCATGCCGCCTGAGGCCATCGACGCAACCCGGTGCAGCACTTCCATCGGGATACCGGCCGCCTGCGCGTTTTCGATGAAGGTCTCCGACATTGCCGCCAGCGCGATGCTCATGCCGCCGGAGGCCGAGCCGGTGACGCCGGCCAGACCGGTAACCGTCACGGCTTCGTGCAGCAGCGGGTCCTTGATCGAGCCCAGCGCATTGGCCACCACCATGAAGCCCGGCAATGCGGCAATGACTGCGCCAAACCCGTATTCGGAAGCGGTGTTCATGGCCGCCAGCAAGGCGCCGCTGATCGCGGTCTTGGTGCCATCGGCAAACTGGGTCACAACCGGGCGCCAGGCCAATACCATCACCGACAGGATGCCAACCAGCAGCGCGCCCTCCACTGCCCAGATCGCAGCGATCTTCGGCACTTCCTGCACCACCGGCGCGGACTTGCCGAGGATGGACGGCACGAAGCTGTGCTCGGCGCCATACCAGTGCGGGATGCCCAGGGTGAACAGCTTGTTCGAGACGAACACCAGCAGCAGCGGCAATACCGCGATGCCGGCATGCGCGAGATTGGTGCCGGTGAACGGCACCGGCTCGTTGACCAGGGTTGCCGGGTCGCCATAGCCCTCGCCATTGCGCACGGCAACGCGACGGCGCCATTCCAGGTAGGCCATGCCCACCGCAAGCACGAAGATGCTGCCAAGCACGCCGAGCACCGGCGCGGCCCAGGTGTCGGTGCCGAAGAACGTGGTCGGGATGATGTTCTGGATCTGCGGCGTGCCCGGCAACGCATCCATGGTGAAGCTGAAACCGCCCACCGCCAGCGTCGCCGGAATCAGCCGCTTGGGAATATTGCTCTGGCGGAACATCTCGGCGGCAAACGGATAGACCGCGAACACCACCACGAACAACGACACCCCGCCGTAAGTGAGCAGGCCCGACACCAGTACGATCGACAGCATTGCCCGCTGCGGGCCGAACAAGCGGATTGCCGCACCGACAATCGACTTGGAAAAGCCCGACAACTCGATCAGCTTGCCGAACACCGCACCCAGCAGGAACACCGGGAAGTACAGCTTCAGGAAGCCGACCATCTTGTCCATGAACAAGCCGGTGAACATCGGCGCCACCAGTGACGGGTCGGTCAGCAGCACCGCCCCGAGTGCGGCAATCGGCGCGAACAGGATCACGCTGTAACCGCGGTAGGCCACCAGCATGAGGAAGCCCAGCGCTGCAAGTACGATCAGTAACGACATACGGCGCTTCCGAATGATGAGGCGCTCAGTATCCTGATCTGATCGCCGCTGCCGACTGGACCTAGGTCCACTCGCTGGTACACAGCCACCCCGCTAGCCTTGGCTCCGAGGGTGGCATACGGCCATCTACAACGTACTTGCCTGGGGAGGACCGAATGAAGCGGAATTGTTTGAGCCTGATGATCGGCGCACTGTTGGCCTCCGGGCCGGTATTGGCACAGGAAGCACAACCAGCAGCACCGGCAGCGGGCAACAAGGCCGCTTCGGCCACCAACCTGGACAGCATCACCGTCACCGCGCGCAAGCGCGAGGAAACCCTGCAGGAAGTGCCGGTCGCGGTCACCGCCTTCACCTCCGAGGCGCTGGACAAGTTGAACGTGCAGGACATCGCCGACCTCGACGCGCAGGTGCCGAACCTGACCATCTATGCGGCGCGCGGCGCCAGCAGCACGGTCACCGCTTATATCCGCGGCGTCGGCCAGTCCGATCCCACCTGGGGTGCGGACCCGGGCGTTGGCATCTACCTGGATGACGTCTACATCGCGCGCCCGCAGGGTGCACTGCTGGACGTATTCGACGTCTCGCGCATCGAAGTACTGCGCGGCCCGCAGGGCACGCTGTACGGCAAGAACACCATTGGCGGCGCGATCAAGTACATCTCGCGCGGCCTGCCCACGCAGGTCGAGGGCTATGCCCAGATCACCGCCGGCAATTACAACCAACTGGATGCCAAGGCGGCGATCGGCGGCCCGCTCGGCGGCGCCGACAGTGGCCTGCGCGGGCGCATCGCGGTGGCCAGCATGAACCGCGATGGCTTCGGCGAGAACACCTACAACGGCCAGCCGATCAGCGACAAGCAGATCAATGCCGCGCGCTTGAACCTGGGTGCCTATGCAGGTGATGACTTCGATGTGCAGTTCGCACTGGACTGGATTGACGATCAGTCCGGCATGCGTGGCTCGAAGATGCTGGCGCGCAACCCGTTCACCCCGGCTTACCCGCCGATGGATGACCGCTACGACATCCGCTCGGGCATGCAGAACCTCAACAGCGTCGAAACCAAGGGCGCCTCGGCTACGGTGAACTGGCGTCCGAACGACGACATTGCACTGAAGTATGTGGTCGCCAAGCGCGAGTCGGACAGCCACTCCAACATCGACTTCGACACCACGCCGGTCAAGCTGGCCGACGTCGGCGGCTTCTACGAGGACAGCCAGGTCAGCAACGAGGTGCAGTTCAACTACGACGCCGGTGGACGCGTGCGCGGCGTGGTTGGCCTGTACCAGTTCAGCGGCGAAGCCGGCGGCCAGATCCGCAACAACTTCTTCAACCTGCAGTTCGGCGATACCCGCGGCAAGGTGCTGACCGACAGCATCGCGCTGTACGCGGATTGGACCTTCGACCTGACCAACAAGCTCAAGCTCGATGTCGGTGCCCGCTACACCGACGAGGACAAGCGCGCGATCGTGTTGAACCGCTTCTACTCCGACGCGACCTTCAGCCGCCCGATCGCAGTCGCTGCCGACTTCGACAAGACCACCAACTTCAAGAACGTCTCGCCGAAGGTATCGCTGGATTACCAGATCACCCCGGACATCATGGTCTATGGCCTGGCAACCCGTGGCTTCAAGTCCGGCGGCTACAACATCCGCGCCAATGCCGTGGCCGTGCCACGCTCGGCCGAGCCGTTCGATGACGAGACCGTCGACAGCTTCGAGATCGGCAGCAAGATGGGCTTCCTCGATTCGCGCCTGTTCCTGAACCTGTCGGCCTTCCACAACAAGTACAAGGACATCCAGCTGTCGGTGTTCACCGGCATCGACACCAATGGCGACGGCGTCAACGATGCCTTCTTCGGCGACTTCACCAATGCCGGCAAGGGCACCGTCAACGGTCTGGAGATCGAATACCAGTACCTGCCCACCGCGCACTGGCTGATCTCCGGCAACCTGGCCTGGCTGGACACCAAGTACGACGAGTACATGGACCGTGGCGTCAACGTCGCCGACAAGATGAAGTTCACCAATGCACCGGACTTCTCGGGTGCGCTGAACGTGGAGTACCGCACCGAGCTGGCCAATGGCAGCAACCTGTCCGCACGCGTGGGCTATAGCTACCAGAGCGAAGTGTGGCCAACCACCGACCTGAGCCCGGTGATCCGCCAGGATGGCTACGGGCTGGTCAATGCCGGCGTGATCTGGAAGCTCAACGACGCCTGGACCTTCTCGCTGCAGGGCACCAACCTGGCCGACAAGGAATACCGCACCACCGGCTACAACATCCCGGCGGTCGGCACCCTGATCGGCTTCTATGGCCCGCCGCGCCAGTACAGCCTCAGCGTCCGCTACGATTTCTAGGAAACACCTGCATGACCCGGTCATACGATGATCTGTACTGGAACAGCAACGATGGCCTGCGCCTGCACGCGCGCGACCATGCACCGGCCGCGAGGCAATCGCCCCGCGGCACGGTGGTCTGCATTCCCGGCTTGACCCGCAATGCCGCTGACTTCGATGCACTGGCGCAAACGCTGACCGCGGTCGGCTGGCGTGTGCTCGCGGTCGACCTGCGTGGCCGTGCGGGTTCGGCACGAGCGTCCGACCCGACCAGCTACAACCCGCGCACCTACGCCGACGACATGGTGACGCTGCTGCGTTCGCAGAACATCGCCAAGGCGGTGTTCATCGGCACCTCGCTGGGTGTGCTGGTCACCATCACCCTGGCCTCGCGCGCACCGGAGCTGATCGCCGCAGCGGTGCTCAACGACGCCGGCCCCAAAGTGCCACGCGAAGCCCTGGCGCGGATCGGCAAGTACGCCGGCAAGCCGCTGCCACCGATGGATCTGGAGCAGGCAGCGGCCTACGCCGAATCCATCGGCAAGGCGTCCTTCCCACGCTTCACCGCCGAGGACTGGCGGGCGATGGCCTCGCGCAGCTTCCGTCAGCGCGACGACGGCCTGCTCGAGCTGGACTATGACCCGGCCATCATCCGCACCACCCGACCGTGGGTGCTGTGGCTGTTGCGGCCGGTGCTGTGGCGGGCTGTGCGTGGTCTGACCGCGCGCGTGCCGGTGCTGGTGGTGCGTGGTGCGCTGTCGGACATTCTTCCTGCCGACGTAGCGCGGCAGATGGCCGCAAGCTCGCCCACCGCAAGCCTGGTCGAAGTACCGGATGTCGGCCATGCACCGACCTTGTCCGAGCCCGAGGCGCGTGATGCGATCCTGGCCCTGCTTGGACGGCTGCGATGAGCGCAGGTGACAAGACCGGGGAATTGCCAGAAGCCCTGCAGGCAATGCAGCAATGGGCCGCAAGCGAGCGCCTTGGCAAGTCCACCCACATCGCGCAATCACGCATCGATGCCTTCGCCGAGGCCACCGGTGACCACAACTGGATCCACGTCGATCCGGTCCGTGCGAAGACTGGATTGCCGGGCGGGCAGACCATCGCCCACGGCTTCCTGCTGCTCTCGCTTACCGTCGAAGAAGACGTGGCCGCCCTGGTCGGCTTTCCCGGCATCGCCCACGTGCTGAATTACGGTTTGAACAAGGTCCGCTTTCTCGCACCGGTGCCCAGTGGCTCTGACATTCGCGTGCGCTCACGCTTGGTTTCACTGGAACCGCGCCAGCCCGGGCAATGGCTGCTGACCCAGCACAAGAGCGTTGAGCTGCAGCCCGGCGGCGAGGTGGCACTGGCCGCCGAGCAGCTGTCACTCATCGTGATCGCACCCTGACGCCAACCCTCCCGGCCAGCAATGGCCGGCATCCAGCACCCCGGCCACGGATCTCTCTACACTGGAGCGATGTTGACGCCCTCCATCGTCCTGTTCGCCTGCATCGCGTGGACCGTGCTGCTGTTCGGCGTCGCCCTGTGGGGCGAGCGCCAGGGTCACCGCCTCGGCAGGATCTGGCCAGCCATCTATGCGCTGTCACTGGCCGTGCACTGCACCGCGTGGACGTATTACGGGGCCGCCTCGCAGGGCGTGCAATGGGGCTTCCCGATCCCGCCGACCTTGATCGGCATGGCGCTGATCTTCGCCTTTGGCCTGCCCTTCCTCGCTCGCCTGGGCAGGCTGGCCAAACAGCACAACAGCGCCACCATCGCCGACCTGGTGGTTGCACGACTGCGCACCGATCAGGGGCTGGGCGTGACCATCACCCTGGTCGCGCTGTTCGGCATCATTCCCTATATCGCGCTGCAGCTTAAGGCCGTGAGCCAGGGGCTCAGCGCGCTGCTCGGCGACACGTTCGCCGCCAGCGGCTGGCAGCTGGACATGTCGTTCTGGTTCGCACTGACGATGGCCGCGTTCACCATGCTGTTCGGCGCACGCAAGGCCTCGGCTACCGAGCACAACCGCGGCATCGTGGTAGCGCTGGGCCTGGAGTCGCTGCTCAAACTCGCCGCTCTGCTGGCGATTGGCCTGTATGCGGCAATCTCGGTGCAGCGCGCCGGCACGCCCCTGCTGGAGAAGATGGCGCATCTGCCGCCGCCGGCGGTGATCCCCGATTTCCTGACCATGGTCGCGCTGGGCGCGATGGCGGCGTTCACCCTGCCCCATCAGTTCCATGTCGGCGTGGTCGAGCTGCGCCAATCGTCCGATCTGAAGACCGCGCGCTGGCTGTTCCCGCTTTACCTGCTGCTGATCGGCCTGCCGTCGGTGCCGATGGCCTTGTCCGGTGCCGCGCAACTGCCGGCGTCGGTATCGCCGGATCTGTACGTACTGGCCTTGCCGCAGGAACGCGGCCATCACCTGCTGGCGCTGCTCGCCTACCTGGGCAGTCTGAGCGCGGCCACCGGCATGATGATCCTGTCCGGCCTGACCCTGTCGATCATGCTCGGCAACCACGGCTTTGGCTCGCATCTGCTGGGTGGCATGAACAGCGGCAGCAACGATGCGGGCGCCGACCTGCGCCCGCGTGTGCTGGCATTCCGCCGCGCTGGCATCCTTGCCGTGTTCCTGATGTCGTGGCTGTACAGCCGCGCGATGAGCGGCACCGAGGCACTCAGCGATTTCGGCCTGATGTCGTTCACCGCCCTGTCGCAGCTGGCACCGGCGGTGCTGCTGGCGGTCTATCGGCCGCGCACACCCTCGCCCGCGATCATGGCCGGCATCGTGCTGGGTTCGCTGGTCTGGCTGTGGCTGGTGTTGCTGCCGATGGTGATACCCGCACCGGATCCAGCCGCGGGCAGCAATGGTTTGCACTGGCTGGCGCTGTTCTCGCTGCGCATGCAACCCGGCCACATCGCCATCAGCATGGGCGCCAGCCTGGCGGTCAACCTGATCACCGTTGCGTTGGTGTCACGCGCGATCCGCCCATCACTGCCACTGCAGAAAGACGCCGTGGCCGCAGCATCCATGCGCAAGACCGCCGGACGCTTCCTCGGGCCGGAGCGGGCGCGGCAATTGATGGATGGGCATGCCGGACAGATGCTGGATGACGACCGTGTCACCGCCATCGAACGCGAACTCACCGCCGTGGTCGGCGCCGGCATGGCGCGGCTGCTGGTCGAGGCCGCGCGTGACGGCGGCGCTGCACCGCTGGATGCGGTCACCCGCGCCGTTGGTGAGGCCACTCAAGCGCTGCGCTTCAACCAGCGCCTGCTGGAAGCCGCGTTGGAAAACATGAGCCAGGGCATCAGCGTGGTCGATGCCCAGCTGCAGCTGGTGGCCTGGAACAGCCGTTACGCTGCGCTGTTCAAGTTCCCGCCCGAGTTGCTGCAGGTCGGGCAGCCGGTCGCCAATCTCACCGCATGGGCGCTGGGTGAACTGAAGATCGGCGAGGCCCCCGGTGACAACGTCGGCAAGGCGTTAAACCGTCGCATCGCGCATATGCGGCGTGGCACGCCGCATCTGTCCGAACGCATCTTCCCTGACAACACCATCGTCGAAATCCGCGGCAACCCGATGCCTGGCGGCGGCTATGTCGCCACCTTCACCGACGTCACCGCCTTCCGCATGGCCGAAGATGCGCTCAAGCGCAGCAACGAGACCCTGGAGCTGCGCGTGCAGGATCGCACCGCGCGCTTGGAACAGGCCGTGCACGAAGCCGAGCGCGCCAATGTGGCCAAGACCCGCTTCCTCACCGCGGTCGGCCACGACCTGATCCAGCCGCTGCACGCCGCGCAGCTGCTCACCGATGCGATGTCGCAGCACATCGAATCCGAATTCCTCGACAGCTTCCTGCGCCAGATCCGTGGTGCATTGGACTCCACCGACGATCTGCTGTCTGGCCTGCTGGACATATCGCGGCTGGAAGCTGGCGGGCTGGTCGCCGATCCGCGCCCGTTCGCCTTGTCGACCGTGCTTGATCCCCTGGCGCAGGAATTCGCGGTACTGGCAGCCGCGCGCGGCCTGCAGTTCCGCTACGTGCGCAGCCGCGTCTGGGTACACAGCGATCCATTGCTGCTGCGCCGCGTGCTGCAGAACTTCCTCGCCAATGCCATCCGCTACACCCGCAGCGGTGGCGTGCTGCTCGGCGCGCGTCGCAATGGCAACACGCTGACCATCGGCGTGCATGACAGCGGCCCAGGCATCACTCCGGAGCAACAGAGTGTGGTGTTCGAGGAATTCCATCGCGGCGACCGCAGCAACGGCCAAGGCCTCGGCCTTGGCCTGGCGATTGCGCACCGCATCGCCGACCTGCTGCATGCGCCGCTAGGCCTGCACAGCGTGGTCAACCACGGCTCGGCATTCTCCATCACCGTATCGCGGGCAACACCGCCGCCGGCTACACGCAGTGAAGCACCTGCCGCCGGCAACAGCACCATCAAGGGCACGCGGGTGCTGGTGGTCGACAACGATGCCGATGCGCTGCAGGCAATGCGGCAGATGCTGCTGGCCTGGGGCTGCGAGGTGATCGCCTATAGCGACGGCAAGGACATCGACGTGTCCGCACATGGGGCGGACCTTTGGTTGTTCGACTACCACCTCGATGACGGCGATACCGGCGTCCAACTGTGGAAACGGCTGGATGGCGCGCGCCGGCAGCGCCCCACCGTGATCCTCAGCGCCGATACCGGCGCCGACACGCGCGAGGCGGTACGCGAGGTCGGGCTGTCGCTGTTGAACAAACCATTCAAGCCATTGGCGCTGCGCTGGGCGATCAACCACCTGCTGGCAACGCGCAGCACGGTCGAAGGCTGATACCGCGGACGCCGTTGAACTGGCCGGCCGCTGGCCGCGCCGCAGCTCAGGCGTCCTGCGCCTCTTCAATCTGCCGCGACGGATCGTTCAAGCCCATTTCGTGCAGCACCCGAATGGCCTGCGCGCGGTTGCGCACGCCCAGCCGGCCCATGATGCGGGTCATATGCGCCTTGACCGTGCGCAGCTGCACCCCAAGGCGATCGGCGATCTGCTTGTTGAGCAAACCTTCGGCGACCAGGCTCAACACCTTGTACTGGTGCGCGGACAGACTGGCCAGGCGCGCGGCCAGGTCGGCGTCCTTGCTGAACGGCGCAACCCGGGCAACGGTTTCACGCAGCAGCGCTGGTATCCAGCGCTCACCATCAAGCACTGTCTGCAAGGCCTGCTGCAGGTCCACCAGCCCCGAGCTCTTGGGCAGATAGCCGGCAGCCCCAAGGTCGATGGCGCGGCGGATCACATGCGGCTCTTCATTGGCCGAAACGATGATGATCGCCAACCCTGGCTGCAGAGCGCGGATAGTTGCCAATCCGGCCAGCCCGTGATTGCCGGGCATATGCAGGTCCAGCAGCATCAGGTCGATCTGCTGGCTCTCGATTGCTTCCAGCACGCTGTCCAGCGAATCGGCCTCGCTGATCTGCAGGTCATCAACCGCCTCTTCGGCCGCGCGATGCAAGGCGGCGCGGAACAAGGGGTGGTCATCGGCAATGAGCAGAGTCGGCATGTCCAGGCGAGGTTAGCAAATTAGCCAACAACCGGGCACGGGTACCTAGGTACGCTGGCATGTAAACATTGGCTTGCTAGTGTGGGGCAATGAACATCCCCCGCCCCGTTACCCTGCTTTGCGCTGCGCTGCCGCTGTTGGGCTGCGTTTCCGTCGCCAATGCCGCCAAATCCAGCACGAGCACCGCTGCACCCGTGTTCGAGCAATGGCGCGAGACCCAGCACCGCGGCAGCGATGATCTGCTGACGGCTGGGCTGGGACTTGACGCCCTGCGCGCTACTGTCGCCCCGGCATTCGCCAGCCCGGCCCAGCCGACCGCCGAAGAAGCACGCCGCCGCGCGATCTGGAGCAGTTGGCGCGGCATCGCCGACCTCACCCCAGGCGGCGGCTTCGGCGATGTCTACGGCAATCTTCAGGCAGCACCGGGCCGGGAGTTTTCAGCTTATGCGCGCCTCCCCGGCGCACATCAGCCGCATCGCGTGCTGGTGCAGGTTCCCGACAATTTCGATCCGGCAAAGCGCTGCCTGGTAGCCGCAGCCTCCTCCGGCTCGCGCGGCATCTACGGCGCGATCTCGGTCGCCGGCAGCTGGGGCCTGGCCCGCGGCTGCGCCGTCGCCTATACCGATAAAGGCAGCGGCAGCGACTATTACGATCTGGACGCCAGGAGCGGCTTCCAGGCCGACGGGACGCCTGCGACGCAGGGCGCACTTGCCTTCGTTCCAACCGACACCAAAGCCACGCACGGCATTGCTTTCAAGCACGCCCATTCCGGTGACAACCCGGAAGCGGACTGGGGCCGGCACCTGCTGCAGGCGCTGCAGTTCGGCTTGCAGGCGCTGGACCGCGCCTATCCGCAATCGGCACCGTTTACCCCGGCCAATACGCGCACGCTTGGCGCAGGTGTTTCCAATGGCGGTGGCGCGGTGCTGCGCGCGGCGGAGATCGAGGGCGACTGGTTCGATGCGATGGTGGCGGGCGAGCCGAATGTCTCGGTGGGCGGCGCACCACCGCTCTACGACTTCGTCACCCAATCCGCACTGCTGATGCCCTGCGCGCTGCTTGCGCTGGATGATCTGCCGCAGCCGCCGATGCAGGCACAGGCAGCGCCGGTATGGTCCCAGCGTTGCGCCATCCTGAAATCGGTCGGGCTGGTGCAAGGCGATGACACCGCCGCACAGGCACAGTCGGCACGCCAGCAACTCACCGACGCGGGGCTCAGCGATGGTGCGCTGCGTGCCGGTGCGTTCTCCACCGGCTTCGACCTGTGGCGCGCAATCGCGGTGACCTATGCATCGGCTTATGGCCGCTACGGCGCGGGCGAACATCCTTGCGCTTACAGCTACTCTGCTGTCGGTGCGGACGGCAAGCCCGTTGCTGCGGCCGCCGAGCTGCGCGCAAGCTGGTGGAGCGAAGGCAGCGGCATTCCGCCGGGCAGTGGCGTGATGCTGGTGGACGCCAATGCCACCCAGTCGGCGGACGACCCGCTGCCCGGGCTGAACTGCCTGCGTTCACTCGGACTGGATGACAGCGCCGCTGCCAAGCGCGTGCGCGCAGGCATCGCCGACGCTGCCGCCAAGGCGCCGCGTCGCGGCCTGCCTATCGTGGTCATCCACGGCACCGACGATGGGCTGGTGCCGATCAGCATGACCAGCGATCGCTATGTGCCGCTCGCACGCAAGGCTGGCGCGCAGATCGCCTATTGGCGGGTGAGCAACGGCCAGCACTTCGACTCGCTGCTGGCCTTCCCGGATTACCGCAAGCGCTATGTGCCGCTGCTGCCCTACATGTTCGCGGCAATGGACCAGGTATGGGACCACCTTGAAGATCCAGCGCGCGCCCTGCCACAGGATGCACTGATCCAGCCAACGCCGCGCGCGGAAGCACCGTTGCAGCGTTCACAGTTGTCCATTCCCGCAGTCTCCGGCCGCTGACGCGCTGCCTATCAGGATATTCAGATGTCATTCGCTGCAAGCTCAGACCAAGCCGAATCCAGCGCCTACGCCTATCCGCTGCTGATCAAACAGCTGCTGCACACACCACTGGCGGTGAATCCCGACCAGGAGATCGTCTACGGCGACAGGGTCCGCTTCAACTACCGCACGCTGCAGGCGCGCATCGGTCAACTGGCCGGGCTGCTGACCTCGCTTGGGGTCAAACCCGGCGACACCGTGGCAGTGATGGACTGGGACAGCAACCGCTACCTTGAAAGCTACTTCGCCGTGCCGATGATAGGCGCGGTGCTGATGACGGTGAACATCCGCCTGGCCCCGGAGCAGATCGCCTATACGCTGAATCACAGCGGCGCGCGGGTGATCCTGGCCAACCGCGAGTTCCTGCCGGTGCTGGAGAGCATTGAAGAACAGCTGCCGGATCTGCGCACGCGGGTGCTGCTGGACGATGAAGCAGGCCCGCTGCCTGCAGGCTTTGCCACCGAGTACGAAGCAGGCCTGCGCGGCGCCGAGCCGGTCCGCAAGTTCCCGGACTTCGACGAGAACACCCGCGCCACCATGTTCTATACGACCGGCACCACCGGTCTGCCCAAGGGCGTGTTCTTCAGCCATCGCCAGCTTGTCCTGCACTCACTGGCGGCGATGGCGGCACTGGGTAGCGCGCCCAAGCAGGGCCGGCTGCACCGCGACGATGTCTACATGCCGATCACGCCGATGTTCCATGTGCACGCCTGGGGCATGCCGTACGTGGCCACGCTGCTGGGCATCAAGCAGGTGTATCCGGGCCGCTACCTGCCGGGCAAGCTGCTGGAACTGATCGCACGCGAGAAGGTGACGTTCTCGCACTGCGTGCCGACCATCCTGCACATGCTGCTGGGCCACCCCACTGCAGCAGATACCGATCTGCACGGCTGGAAAGTCATCATCGGCGGTGCCGCCCTGCCGCGTGCCTTGGCGCAGCAGGCCTTGGCGCGTGGCATCGACATCTTCGGCGGCTACGGTATGTCCGAAACCTGCCCGCTGCTCACCCTCGCCCAGATCGATGTGGATGCCCTGGCCGGCACTGATGAAGAACTGTCGCTGCGTACCAAGGCCGGCATACCGGTACCGCTGGTCGAGCTGCGCATCGTCGATGAAGACATGAACGAAGTCGCCCACGACGGCACTGCCACCGGCGAAGTGGTGGTGCGCGCGCCGTGGCTTACCCAGGGCTATCTGCACAACCCCGAGGCCTCGCAAACCTTGTGGGCCGGCGGCTACCTGCATACCGGCGACATCGGCAACATCGACAGCGGCGGCTACCTGCGCGTCACCGACCGCATCAAGGACGTGATCAAGACCGGCGGCGAATGGATATCCTCACTCGCGCTGGAAGACATCATCGCCATGCACCCGGCGGTCAACGAGGTTGCGGTGATCGGCATCGCCGATGCCAAATGGGGCGAGCGGCCACTGCCCTTGGTGGTCAGGCACGTGGGCCGCGAGGTCAGCGAAGCGGAGATCATCGAGCTGGTCGCCGCACGCAGCCGCGCCGGCGACATTTCCCGCTTCGCGATCCCCGACCGCGTCAGCTTCGTCGATTCGATAGAGCGCACCAGCGTCGGCAAGATCAACAAGAAGAAACTGCGCAGCCTGCATGACCTGCCGGTGGATCCAGCCCGCGGCTGAAATCGAGCTCGCGACAGGGGATTTTGTAGGAGCGGCGTCACCCGCGAAGCTGACAAGCCCGTCGCGCAAAGCGCATACCCGATTACATGGCCGCCGAGCGCTTTCGGTGCCGGAGCCAGCTGTGGCTTCGCGGCTGACGC
>NZ_JBRREF010000026.1:0-56899 GCF_056760135.1 Stenotrophomonas sp. STEN023
CGGCCCCCCCCCCCCCCAAAAATTCCCCGGTCCCGGTTATTTTTTTTTTGCGGCCGCGGCGCCCCCCGCGAAGCAGATGGTGGATCAGATTGCGGTTATGCCGGTGATTTCAGCGGTGCCGAATTCGCGGCTTGCGCCGCTCCCACAGTCTGACGGCGTCGGTAAAGCCTCTGCCGAGCATGGCTCGGCACTACAGGAGCAGGCTCAGCGCGCTTGCGGCAGGGCGGCTTTGCGGACTACGCGGTATTCGGCATCGACCACGGTCGGGTCGGCCTTGCGCACGGCGCGGGCCTTGCGGGCTGCCAGCAGCTTCCAGGCGATGCCGCCCAGGATCATGGCCGCACCAACAAAAATACCGCCAACAATCAGCACCGCAAGAATTGCGATGCCCAGCAGGCCCAAGGCAATGCGCACCAACGGGTTGCGCGGTTTGCGCGGCTCGAACAGGTTGCGCAGCTTGGCAAATTGGACGTAACGGATATTCATGAAAGTTGGATGACGTTGTGTCTGCCGTGGAGTATCAGGGGCGCAGAGGGCAATTGCGTGAAGTTGTCGTTAATTGCTGTCTGAATAGGGGGCGGGACAAGGGCGTGAGTCAGCTTCGTTTTGGGCCGCGTCTGCCCATGCGACAATGAGCGGCTTACTTGTATCGGTGTTCCAATGTCCAGCGCCATTGCTTCCGGAATCGAACTTTGCCCTCTGGCTGCCGTGCCTGATCAAGGCTTTCATGCGGTGGTGGCGGTGATCGATGGCGATGCCGAGACGCTGGTGCTGTACCGCGATGGCGATGCAGTGCGGGCATGGTTGAACGTCTGCCCCCACGCCGGGCGCGCGTTGGATTGGGCGCCGGGTCAGTTCCTCAAGAGCCGTGAGGGGCATCTGGTCTGTGCTGTGCACGGCGCTTCGTTCGAGCTGGAAGGTGGTATCTGCGTGGCGGGCCCGTGCAAAGGCGATTCGCTGCGCGCGGTGCCGGTGCTGGTTAGCGACGAGAAGGTGTTGCTGGGCTGAAGCTGATCGCCAGTAGGTTCAGCGAGCTTTTGTGGGAGCGGCGTGAGCCGCGAAGCCAGTGGTGCTGCAAGGCCGATAGTGTCTAGTGATTGATACAAGCCGCTGTTCGCTGCGTGGCTGGTGTTTTCCCGCCGCTAGCGCCGGCAGGTGTGCTGGCTTCGCGGCTGACGCCGCTCCTACAAGATCCCGAGCCTGTCAGAACATGATGTTGATCATGATCACCACGATCACGGTGTAGAGCAGCGACAGCGGTCCGCCGACCCGCCACATCTCACGTGGGGTGTACTTGGCCGGGCCCATCGCCATCGAGATCACCGGGTTGGATGCGGTCATCAGGTTGTTGGACGCCGACAAGGCCACGATCAACGCGAACGCGGTGGGATTGCCGCCCGCAGCCAAGGCCAGGTTGACCGCAATCGGCACCATCACGATGGTCGCGCCGACATGGCTGATCACCAGCGAGAAGGCGGTGGTCAACAAGGCCAATGCGATCTCCAGCGCCCATACCGGAATACCGGCCGGCAGCTTGTCGATGGTATGGCCGGCAATCCATGCCGCCGCGCCACTGCTGTCCATTGCCCAGCCCAGCGGGATCAGGCCGGCCATCATGAAGATGGTCTTCCAGTTGATCGCCGCATAGGCCTCGTCCATGCGCAGCACCCCGGTCAGCAACATGCCGGCCACGCCGGTGAGCAGGGTCAGCGCTACCGGCAGGTGTGAGGTGAGTGCGATGATGATGGTCAGCGCGAAGATCGCCATGGCGATCTTGAACTTGTGCGGGCGCTGCTCGCCCTTGGGGTAGTCGGTGACCACCACGAAGTCGCGGCTCTCAGCGGCGGTGGCCAGGTCCTGCCAGATGCTGTGGAACACCAGCATGTCGCCGGCACGCAGTGCGGTATTGCGCACGTCCTCGCGGATTACCTGCTTGTCGCGGTTGATCGCCAGCAGGCTGATGCCGCGTTCCTTGCGCAGGCGCAGCTCGCCGGCGGTCTTGCCGATCAGGCGCGAGGTCGGCGGCACCACTGCTTCGGAAATGCCGGCGCGGGCCGGATTGAACAGATCGCCCAGTTGCTTCAGCCGCGAGGACATGCGCAGGAACTGGTTCTGTGCGAAGTCCGAGACCTGCCGGCGTGGACCCATCACGCCCAGTGCGCTGCCTACCCAGATGCGCATGTCCGCCGGTGGCGACAGGCGCGTGTCATCGCCGGTTTTCAGTGCAAGGAACAGCGGGGCGTCGAACAGGTTCTCAGCCTCGCCCACGGTCATGCCGACCAGCGGACTCTCGGCGGTGACCAGCAGTTCGAAGACATCGCCTTCAATGCCGTAGGCCTTGGCGAAATAGCTTTCTGTTCGGGCCGGGGCCTGGCCATCCTCGCTTTCGGTTTCTTCTTCCTGCAGCTTGCGGCTGCCATAGAAGCGGAAGTACAGCAGCGAGGCGATCAGCAGGGCGACGCCGATCGGCAGCGGCGCGAACATGCGCAGTGGCTCGATGGTGGCGGTGCCGGACGGCAGGTTGTTGTTGGCCGACATCAACAAGTCGTTGAGCAGGATCAGCGGTGAGTTGCCGACCATGGTCAGTGCGCCACCCATCACGATGGCGGCGGAAATCGGCAGCAGCTGGCGCTTGAGGGTGAGCGCGGTACGCGAAGCCAGGCGCGAGGCGACCGGCAGGTACAGCGCCATCACAGACGGGTTCTGCATGAACGAAGAGTTCAAGCCGGCAGTCGCACTGGTCAGCAACAACAGCCGTTGTTCCAGACCATGCGAACGCCGCAGCAACCAACCAGCGAGCCGGTTCAGCGCGCCGGTGCGATCCAGGCCTGCGCCGAGAATCGTGGTGGCGATGATGCTCATCACCGCGTTACCGGAGAAGCCGCCGAAGATTTCTTCCGGGGCAATCAGGCCGGTAACGCCCAGCACCACCATCACCACCAAGGCCACCACGTCGGCGCGGATGCGCTCGAACAGGAACATGGCCATCGTGAAGCCCACCAGCCCGAGCACGAGCTTCATATCGGTGGTGAGCGTCAGCGCGGTATCCATCAGGGCAGTGACTTCAAGGAGGAGGGCTGGGACGGTTTGACAGTGCAATCTGCCATCAACGCTGCGCAGGCAGCGTGTTCGGCAATCTCATGGAAGCGTGCAGCTGTCATCGCGTCCTCATCACTCAGCCGGCGTCCGTGTTGCCGGGCTTGTCATACAACAGATCCCAGACGCCATGGCCCAGCTTCTGGCCGCGTGTCTCGAAGTGGGTCTGCGGGCGCCAGTCCGGGCGCGGCACCGCGCCACGCGGGCCGGCGCGGTTGACCAGGCCGGGTGTGGCGTCGAGCACGTCCCACATCTGCTCGGCATAGTCTTCCCAGTCGGTGGCGCAATGCAGGCGGCCGCCGACGCGCAGCTTGCGCACCAGCAGCTCGGCGAAGCCCGGCTGCACCAGACGACGTTTGTTATGGCGCTTCTTGTGCCAGGGATCGGGGAAGTAGATGCGGATCTCATCAAGGGCGCCGTCCGCGATTTCCTTCTCCAGCACCTCGACCGCGTCGTGGTGGTAGAGCTTGACGTTGTCGGCATTGTCATCGGCCAATGCATTGAGCAGGCGGCCTACGCCCGGAGCGTGCACCTCGATGCCGATGTAGTCCTTGGAAGTATCGAACTGCGCGGCGTAGCGCAGTGCGGCGCCGTTGCCGAAACCAATTTCCAATACCTTGGGCGCTTTGCGGCCAAAGGTGGCCTGCAGGTCGCGCGGCTCGCCATTGAAGTCGATGCCGAAGCGCGGCCAGCGGTCGTCGAACGCGCGCTGCTGGGCCGGGGTGAAGCGGCCCTGGCGCAGGACGAAACTGCGGATCTCGCGGCGGCCTTCGGTGACGGTGAAGGGCTTGGGCGGTGCCTTGGAGCCCGCGCTGTCAAAAGGATTGGTCATCAGCCGATCAGCCCATCTACCGGAGAGGAAGCACTGGCATAGCGCTTGCGCGGGATGCGGCCTGCAAGGAAGGCCTCGCGGCCGGCTTCCACGGCTTTGCGCATGGCGCTGGCCATCAACACCGGGTTGCGGGCACCGGCAATGGCGGTGTTCATCAATACGCCGTCGCAGCCCAGCTCCATGGCGATGGCTGCGTCCGAGGCGGTGCCGACGCCGGCATCGACGATGATCGGCACCTTGGCGTTCTCGATGATCTCGATCAGGTTGTATTTGTTCTGGATGCCCAGGCCCGAACCAATTGGCGCGGCCAGCGGCATCACCGCGGCGCAGCCGATTTCTTCCAGGCGCTTGGCCAGGATCGGGTCATCGGAGGTATAGACCATGACGTCAAAGCCGTCTTTGACCAGCTGTTCGGCGGCCTTGAGCGTGGCCATCACGTCCGGGTACAGGGTCTTCTGGTCACCCAGCACTTCGAGCTTGGTCAGGTTGTGGCCGTCCAGCAGCTCACGCGCCAGGCGGCAGGTGCGCACAGCGTCTTCGGCGGTATAGCAGCCAGCGGTATTGGGCAGGATGGCGTAGCGGTCCGGCGGCAGCACGTCGAGCAGGTTGGGCTCGCCCGGGTTCTGGCCGATGTTGGTGCGGCGGATCGCCACGGTGACGATCTGGGCGCCAGCGGCTTCGGTAGCCAGGCGGGTCTCTTCCAGATCCTTGAACTTGCCGGTGCCGGTCAGCAGCCGGGAGGAATAGGTTTTGCCGGCGATGACCAGCGAATCGGTGGGGACATTTGCATTCATGCCCGAATTATCACCCATCCCGCCGACCTGTAGTGCCGAGCCATGCTCGGCATGGGCTTTCCAGAATGTAGTGCCGAGCTATGCTCGGCAGGGGCATCACCAGAACCCCAGTGCAGCATGACTGCCAAAGCCCCGGCGCGGCATGCATAGGCTCTACAGGTGGTGCTGGCAGCCGCCGCTGTCGCTCCCTCCCTTTGCCGCAGGCAAGGGGAGGGCTGGGGAGGGGTTGGCTTTGGGGTCTTTCAGGGATCGCCAGCTTCGCGGCTTACGCCACTCCTACAATCATCGCCGGGAAGGCCTCTTGCCGAGCATGGCTCGGCACTACCGGTGGTACTGCAACCATCGCTGGGAAGGCCTCTGCCGAGCATGGCTCGGCACTACCTGGCTGCGGTGCCTCAGCCGCCGCCCAGTGCGTGCACGATTTCCACCACGTCACCGTCCTGCAGGGTGTGGCTCGCATGCTGGCTGCGCGGAATGATGTCGCCGTTGATCTCAACCGCCACGCGGCGCTCGGCCAGGCCTTCGGCGGCCAACAGCTCGATCAGGGTAAGGGAAGGCTGCAGCTGGCGCGGTTCGCCATTCAGATGGATGTTCATGCCGCCATTCTCGCCAGAGCGGCCACAAAAGCCCAGCCAACAGACAGTTTGCGGCGGCGCAGCGTGTGTGTCTTACGCAGTAATGAAAACATAACAACGTGCGGCAGCGTATGTCTGACCGCTTTCCCCCACCCAGGAGTTCAACATGTCTCTTTCCCTTCGCCCGCTGCGCGCCGCCGTGGCTGTTGCCATCGCCTTGGCTGCGGCGCCGGCCATGGCGCAGTCGCCGTACTCCAAGACGGTGTTCTTCGGTGACAGCCTGACCGATACCGGCTATTTCCGTCCTGTGCTGGTGAAGCTGGATCCGAATGCGTCGTTGGTCGGCCGTTTCACCACCAACCCGGGTTGGGTGTGGGCGGACTACATCGCTGACCAGTACGGCACCAATGCCAGCCCCAATGGCAATGGCCAGACCGGTGACAACTATGCCGTCGGTGGTGCACGCGTAGGCGTGGATACGGTGGGTGCGCTGGGCGCAACGCCGTCGATGAAGACGCAGATGGCCACCTACCTGGCGGCGAACGGCGGCAAAGCTGACGCCAATGCGCTGTATACCGTATGGGGCGGTGCCAATGACCTGTTCGCGGTGCAGGCAGCGCCGGCCCAGGCGCAGGCCATCATCGGCGCGGCTGTGACCGATCAGATCGGGATTGTCGGCACGCTGAAGGCTGCCGGTGCCCAGTACGTGGTGGTGCCGACCCTGCCGGATATCGGTTTGACCCCGGCCTCGCGTGCGGGCGGCGCGGTTGGCATGGCGCAGGGCACCGCGCTGGCCAAGACCTATAACAACGCGCTGTTTGGTGGTTTGAAGCAGGCGGGTCTGCAGGTGATTCCGGTGGATACGTTCACCATCCTGCAGGAAATCGTCGCCAATCCGGCTACCTACGGCTTCACCAATGTCAGCAACATGGCCTGTACCTCAGCCTCGTCGCTGACCTGTTCACCGCTGAGCCTGGTTGCACCGAATGCCAACAACACCTACGTGTTCGCTGATGGCGTGCATCCGACCACGGCTGCCCACCAGATCCTCGGCCAGTACGCCATCTCGGTGCTGGAAGCGCCGCGTTTGCAGCAGGTCCTGAGCCATTCGGCACAGACCACCGGTCGCGCCCGTGCCGATCAGGTTGGTGCGCATGTGGGCTCGCGTCCGGCTGATGGCCTGAGCTGGTGGGGTAATGTGCGCGGTGACATGCAGCGCTATGACCATGCCGATCTCTACGATGGCCTGGCACCGGCCGGCCTGTTCGGTGTGGATTGGGCGCGTGACGGCATGGTGCTCGGCGGCTTCGCCGGCTACGGCCGCATGGACGCCGATTTCGGCAACAGCAAGGGTGACTTCACCCAGGACGACACCACCCTGGGCCTGTTCGCTGGTTGGTACGGCGAGCGCGCCTGGGTCAATGGCCAGTTGAGCTACAGCTGGTTGGGCTATGACGTCACCCGCAAGGTGCAGCTCGGCCCGGCTACCCGTGAGCACAAGGGCTCGCCGGACGGCAGCAACCTGACCGCCGCGATCAATGCCGGCTACGAGTTCGGCCAGGCCGGTGGCTTCCGCCACGGTCCGGTGGCCGCCGTGGTCTGGCAGAAGGTGAAGCTGGACGGCTACGTTGAAAGCAATGCCAGCGCCACCGCGTTTGGTTACACCGACCAGGACCTGGATTCGACCGTTGGCCGCATCGGCTGGCAGGCCCGCTTCGATGGCGGCGGGGTGAAGCCCTATGTGCAGGTCACCTACGACCATGAGTTCGAAGATGGCAAGCAAGCCAGCGCCTGGTTGCAGACCATGGTTGACGTCGGCACCTACAAGGTGCCGGGGCTGGAGTTCGACCGCAACTACGTCACCGCGGTGCTGGGCGCGCGTCTGAACCTGTTCGGCCTGCAAAGCAATATCGGCCTGAGCACCACCACGATGCAGAAGTCCGCGCGTGATGCCACCGTGTTTGCCAGCTTCGGCGGCAGCTTCTAAGTCGCCGTAGTAGCAAATAGCTAGGTGTTGTGTGTGGGAGGCGGTGTCGCATCTGCGGCATCGCCTCTTTTTTGCGCCGGAATGCATCAGGTGCTTGCGACGCGGACAGCGCATGGCCGGGGCAAGCACAGCGTACCCGGGGCTTTGGGTGCGTAGATGTTGGTGCCCGGGTGCGCTGCGCTTACCCCGGCTAGGGCCTTGTTGCTGGCGTTGATCTGCAGGCAAACCCGCCCGGCAAGGCCTTTTTTGAGCGGGGAACGCGCAGTCGGGGACATTGCTTTGTCCCTGCGTGGCGCATAGACTTCAGCCTCGCCAAAGCGGGCGTAGCTCAATGGTAGAGCTGTAGCTTCCCAAGCTACTGACGAGGGTTCGATTCCCTTCGCCCGCTCCATTCCTGGCGGATTGTCGGGGAGTGCATTCGGCGCGGTGGCGGGTCTTGTTTACCCGTCCATGAAGGGCCTGCCAATGCCACGATTCAGATCATCCGGAACCGGTAACGCCGCGATATGCTGCGCGCCTATCGACCATTCCCGCCGCGATGAAACTGGCCATTCTTTCCCGTAATACCAAGCTGTACTCGACCCGCCGCCTGGTCGAAGCTGCACGCACCCGCGGCCATACCGTGCGCATCCTCGACCCGCTGCGCTGCTATATGCGCATTACCTCCAGTGGCTTTGGCATGCACTACAAGGGCAAGGCACTGACCGGGATAGACGCGGTGATCCCGCGCATCGGCTCCTCCATCACCCGCTACGGCACGGCCGTGCTGCGCCAGTTCGAGATGATGGGCGCACGTACTCCGAACCCTTCCGATGCGATCCTGCGCGCCCGCGACAAGCTGCGTGCGCACCAGTTGCTGGCCGCCAAGGGTATCGACATGCCGGTGACGGTATTCGGCGACAACCCGGACGATACCGACGACCTGCTGTCCATGCTCGGGCCGCCGCCGCATGTGGTGAAGCTCAGCGAAGGCACGCAGGGCAGGGGAGTGATCCTCACCGAGAAGCTCAGTGCCTCCAAGGGCACCGTCGAGGCCTTGCGTGGCTTGTACGCCAACTTCCTGGTGCAGGAGTTCATCGCCGAGGCCCAGGGCGCGGACCTGCGCTGCCTGGTGGTGGGGGACCAGGTCGTCGCGACCATGCGCCGGCAGGCGCAGGACGGGGACTTCCGCTCCAATCTCCACGCTGGCGGCGTTGCCGAGCGGGTGGTGTGCAGCAAGGCCGAGCAGCAGGTGGCCATTCGCTCGGCCAAGGCGCTGGGGCTGGGCATTGCCGGTGTCGACCTGATCCGCTCCAAACGCGGGCCGCTGGTGCTGGAGGTCAACTCGACCCCGGGGCTGGAGGGCATCGAGGGGGTTTCCGGGGACGACATAGCCGGGCGCATGATCGAATACGTGACCAGCCTCAAACGCTGAGGGCCGGGATGCAATTTGTTTGCATGGTTTTAACAAGCCTTTAATCCGGCTGGCCCTAGCCTGTTTCCACTGTACCCAGCCCTCCTCAGTGGGTCCGGTGATCGGGAATTTTAAGGCCCTGGCGGTTTTCGTCAGGGCCTTGTTTTTGTTTGGGTTTGTGTTTCCAGTTGGCAGTTGTTGTGATCTTCACACAGCGCTAGAGTGAGCCAATTCCTAAGGAGTGGGTTCGCTATGCCGCGTGGTCTGTTATTGGTAGCGCTGTTGATACCTGTCTTGGCTGTGGCAAAACCTGCCGAGCCCCCTTTGCAGGCATCCATTCCCTTCCAGGTTCAACAAGAGAAGGTGCGGGCGGATCTGCAGGGAGATGAGGTGTATCGTGAAATATCCTCGGCAGACCGCGGGCGCGTGATCGAAGCGCTGGAACGCATGTCGCTGGCGATCGGCGATGGAACGGCAGACGCTTTGTCAGCCGACAAGAAGGTCGCTGTTTTCAATGATCAGGAGTTGGTGAACGGCATCTTGAGCAAGGCTCGTGATGACAGCCGCTTGGTATGCAAGCGCGAAAAGCGGGTAGGCTCGCAGATGACCACAACGAGCTGCCTCACTGTCGCAGAACGCAACCGCATGCGGCGGGAGTCAGAGCAGAACCTTCATCAGGCACAGGATGGCAAGCTCATCAAGCGCAACGAATGAAGCACGGGTGTCTCCCGGATCTTGCTGCTGTGAAGTTGTTAACAAGGCCTGTGGTGTAATTCTGCGCTGGCAGGCAAGGCCTGCTGGCTATTTCCAAATACGAAGGTAATCGCACACGTGCGCATTCTTGTAATCGAAGACAACAGCGACATTGCCGCCAATCTTGGTGACTACCTTGAGGACCGTGGACACACGGTCGATTTCGCCGCCGATGGCGTGACCGGCCTGCATCTGGCCGTGGTGCACGAGTTTGACGCGATCGTGCTGGATCTCAATCTGCCGGGCATGGACGGCATCGAAGTCTGCCGCAAGCTGCGCAACGATGCGCGCAAGCAGACGCCGGTCCTGATGCTTACCGCGCGTGACTCACTGGACAACAAGTTGGCAGGTTTCGATTCCGGTGCCGATGACTACCTGATCAAGCCATTCGCACTGCAGGAAGTTGAAGTACGGCTCAATGCATTGTCGCGACGCGGCAAGGGCGCACATACCCGTGTGCTGGAAGTGGGTGACCTGGAGTACAACCTGGACACCCTGGAAGTGCGTCGCCAGGCCAAGCTGCTGCAGCTCAATCCGACCGCGCTGAAGATCCTGCAGGCGCTGATGGAAGCCTCCCCTGCGGTGGTTACCCGGCAGGAGCTGGAGACCCGCGTATGGGGTGAAGAACTGCCGGACTCGGATTCGCTGCGCGTGCACATCCATGGCCTGCGCGCCGTGGTGGACAAGCCTTTCGAAGTGCCGATGATCCAGACCCGCCATGGTATCGGCTACCGCATCTCCGCACCCGATGCCTGAAACAGGTCTGCCTGAGGCCGTGCGCAGGCGCGGGCGTTACCGTCGACGCCTGCGCAGCCGCATCATCGTCTCCTTCGTACTGCTGGGCTTCTGCCTGACAACACTGTTCGCCTTCGCGACGAACTGGGCGCGCATGCGCGTGGAAAACCAGCTGGTCGAGGATGTGATGAATCGCAACCTCGATGCCTCCTGGCAGAGTTACATGCGCAGCGGCGGCACCGACGTGGTTGCGCCGGTGCAGCAGATGCGCGCCTTCCTGTTCCGGCCGGACAAGCTCGACAGCCTGCGCCGTGACTATCCCGAATGGGAGGACTTGAAGGATGGCATCCATACCATCAATGGTGAGGATGCCGAGGGCAAACCTTTCTCGTACAAGGTGGGTGTCCGTAAAACACCGGACGCTTGGTTCTTCATCGCCTATGACATGGGGCAGGCGTTACGAGGTGAGCAGCAGCTCAACCGCGCGCTGTTCCTGTCGGTGGTCATCTTCAGTCTGCTGTCGTGGGTGTTGGGGTGGTGGTCTGCTTCGAGGGTGATGCGGCCAGTTTCCGATCTGGCATCGCGGCTGCGCGCGTACCGTGGCGGCAATACCCATCCCGAGCCTTTGGCCCCACGCTTCCCGGATGACGAGGTCGGGCAGCTGGCCGAGGCCTTGGATGACTACTCCGAACGCCTGACCGAAGTGGTCCAGCGCGATCGCGAGTTCAATGCCGACGTCAGTCACGAGTTGCGCACGCCGCTGGCGGTGATCCGTGGCGCTACCGAACTGCTGCTGACCCGCCCCAACCTGGATGACAAGGTGCTGCAACGTCTGCAGCGCATCCAGCGTGCCGAACAGCAGTGCAGTGACTTGATCGGCTCGCTGTTGTTGCTGTCGCGCAATGAGCGCGCGCAGGGCAGCAGCAATGTCGCACGCGTTGCCGAGCAATTGCTGGAGTCACACCGTGCCCAGCTCGGTGGCAAGCCGCTGGAGCTGGTGCTGGAAGGCTCGCGCGAGTTGGTGATTGATGCGCCCGAATCAGCGTTGTCGGTCGCCTTGGGCAACCTGATCGGCAATGCGGTGAAGTACTCGCAGGAAGGGCGGGTGCTGGTGCGGGTGGGCGTGAACGGCGTGGAAGTGATCGACAACGGTCCTGGGCTGAGCGAGAAAGACGCCGCCAGTCTGTTCCAGCGCGGGTATCGTGGCACTCATGCAGGTCATTCGCAGGGCGGCGGCATCGGCTTGTCGATTGTCAGCCGACTTTGCGCGCTTTATGGCTGGCAGGTCGATATTCGCCCCGGCAAGGAGCGTGGCGTCATCGCAACGCTGACCTTCGCGCCGGAGCAGGGCTGAGCCATAGTGGTGGAGCTACACTTTCAGAGCTGTTAGGTCTCGAAGCCGCTAGGCTGTAAACCCCTCTCCCGCTTGCGGGAGAGGGGTTGGGGTGAGGGCGTTCTCCGCATTGCCGCATAAGATGCTCAGCGCACAACCCCAACAAGCTCCCGATACCGTACATCCAGCGCCTCAATACACGCCTGCAGCGCATCAGGATGCCCGTCATTGACGATCACATCGTCAGCCAGCGCCAGGCGCTGTGAACGGCTCGCCTGCGCCTGGATCATGCGCTCGGCCAAGGTCGCATCGATGTTGTCGCGGCTGAGCAGGCGCGCGAGCTGCACCTCCTCCGGCGCATCCACCACCAGAATGCGCTGCAGCCACGGATAGCTGGCTCGCCCGCCAACCTCGGTAAGCAAGGGAATCGCTGCAATGGCATAGGGGCTCTCCGCCGCTTCGCAAACCTCGCGCACCCGCGCACGAATGGCCGGATGCGTAATAGCCTCCAGCGCCCGGCGCTCCTCCGGATTGGCGAACACACGCTGACGCAACCAGGCCCGATCCAGACTGCCGTCGTCCAGCAGAACCTCAGCGCCAAACAATTGGGCAATCGCCGCAAGGCCAGGGCTGCCGACAGCCACGACTTCCCGCGCCGCAATATCCGCATCCGCCACGGCAATGCCCAGCGCCTCGAAGCGCCTGCTGACTTCGCTCTTGCCCGAGGCGATGCCACCGGTCAGCCCGACGATGAAGCTGCTCATGCAATGACTCCAAAACAACAATGGCCCTTGAAGGGCCATTGTCGCTTGTGCTGCCTTATTGCTGTAGCCCTGATAGGCGCATGTAGCCGGCTATCATCTGGTCGCCCCACATGAAGACAAGCCAGCCGGCGATGGCCAGGTAGGGACCGAACGGAATAGGCGTAGCTCGGTCGCGGCCGCGCGAGTACAGCCAGATCGAGCCGATGATGGCGCCAACCAGCGAGGACAGCAGGATGATCGGCAGGATGCCCTTGAGCCCGCACCAGGCGCCGAGCGCCGCCAGCAGCTTGAAGTCGCCGTGGCCCATGCCTTCCTTGCCGGTGATCTGCTTGAACAGCCACCACACCGTCCACAAAGACAGGTAACCAACCGCCGCGCCTATGAGGGCGGGCTTGGCCGGCATGTAGAGGTTATCCATGCTGCCAATCAGACCCAGCCACATCAGAGGCAGGGTGAGCTGGTCGGGCAGCAGCTGGGTGCGCAGGTCGATGCCGGACAGCGCCACCAGGAAGCAGCTCAGCACGATCGCGCCAAAGCCCTGCCAGCCAAAGCCGAATTGCCAGACGCTGGCCAGCACCATCAAGGCGGTGACCAGTTCCACGATCGGGTATTGGATGGAAATGGGCGCCTGGCAGTGCCGGCACTTGCCGCGCTGGATCAACCAGCTGAACAGTGGGATGTTCTCGTACCAGCTCAGCTTGTGCTTGCAGTGCGGGCAGTGCGAAGGCTCAACCACGATCCCTGGCGGTGGCGGCTCGTAGATATCGGGCTGCTCGAGGATTTCCCGCGCATCGCGCTTCCACTGCCACTCCATGCGCTTGGGCAAGCGCAGGATCACCACGTTGAGGAAGCTGCCGATCAGCAGTCCCAGTCCGACCGCGGCGGGATAGCCGAGGCCGGGATGCTGGTCGAGAAATGCCATTTGCTAATTATCCAACAATCGAGGCCAGCTTGAAGATCGGCAGGTACATGCCGATGACCATGCCGCCCACCACCACGCCGATGAACACCATGATCATGGGCTCGATCAGGCTGCTGAGCGCATCTACGGCGTTGTTCACTTCCTGCTCGAAGTACTCGGCCACCTTGAACAGCATGGTATCCAAGGCACCAGCTTCCTCACCGATGGCGGTCATCTGCACCACCATGTGCGGGAACAGGCCGACCTGCTTCATTGCCATGTTCACCGGGTAGCCGACAGCTACGTCGTCACGCATGTGCAGCACGGCCTTCTCGTAGACGCTGCTGCCAGTTGCGCCGGCCACAATGCTCAGTGCTTCGACCAAGGGCACGCCGGCCTTGAAGGTCACAGCGGTGGTGCGGGCGAAGCGGGCGATGGCGCTGTTATGCAGAATCTGGCCGATGACCGGAACCTTGAGCACCAGCTTGTCCATCGAGTGCTGCATGGGCAGCGACCGTTTGTACGCAAACATGAAGCCGACCACGGAACCCACGGTGATAAGCAGGATCAACCACCACCATCCCACCATGAACTTCGATGCCGCCACGATCATCTGAGTGAAGAACGGCAGGTCGGCGCCAAAGCCCTTGAACACTTCCTCGAACTGGGGCACGACCCAGATCAGCAGGATTGAGCTGACAAGCAGTGCGACGGCGATGGTCATCGCCGGGTAGAACAGGGCCTTCTTGATCTTGCCCTTCAGTGACTCCAGGTTTTCCTGGTAGTTGGCGATGGTTTCGAGCACCGTTTCCAGAACGCCTGCGCCTTCGCCAGCGCGCACGAGGTTCCGGTACAGCTCATCGAACTGCACCGGATGTTTGCTGATGGCCTCATAGAGTGAGGAGCCGCCTTCCAGGTCGGTTCGGATCTGGCCGACCATCTTGGCCATGCGTGGGTTCTTGTGGCCGCTGCCAATGATCTCCAGCGCAGTCACGATGGGAACGCCGGATCGCATCATCGTCGCCATCTGGCGGCTGAAGAAGGCGATGTCCTTGGGTTTGATGGGCTTGCCCGCCGCGCCGAACAGCGGCTTCGGCTTTGGCTTGACGACGATGGGTGTGATGCCCAGTCGCCGCAGTTCAGCCTTGAGCACATTGGCGTTCTTGGCGTCCTGCTCACCTTTCATCTTGACGCCGCGCTTGTCCGTCCCCTCCCAGACAAACGGCAGCATCTGGCTGGTACTGCGCCCAGCCGTATCGTTCTTGATTGCGTTGCGGGTAACGGCCACTTTTTTCTCCCCGTCCAAGCTTCCCCAGCCCGGACACCAGTTCGCATGGTAGCGGTTCGATTGCCTTTCGGCACACCTCTTTGTGAAGACTTTGATGATCGGCGTCACGCCCTTGTGGATCAGGCTGGGCGGGCTGGGCATGCGAAAGGTGGTCACAATGTGACGCAGAGGGGCATCATGAGGTGCCGATCAGGATTTCATGGTGAGGGGCTTCCCTTATTCATGGATGCTGCCATCATTGTCTCGGGGAGTAGGGGGTGTTGGTCCAGTTGGCACGTAACCTGCTTTGTAACCCCATGCGGGGCAGGCATTCGCCTGTAACCATGTTCACAATTCACACCTCTAGGGGATGTACTCATGAAGAAGCAGCAAGGCTTTACCCTGATCGAACTGATGATCGTGGTTGCGATCATTGCCATCCTGGCCGCCATCGCGCTGCCGCAGTACCGTAACTACACCCAGCGTTCGGCCAACGGCGCTTGCCTGGCCGAAGCCAAGGCTTACATGGGCGCAGCTGTGGCCAATCTGGCTGATAACCGCACCGCACCGCCGTACGGCGCTGCCGAGGCGAAGGCTTGTGAGCCGCTTGGTGCCGTTCCGACCACTGCAGAGTACAGTTCTGGTGGTTCTGCGACGTTTACCTCGAAGACCAAGGGTAATGACGATATCAAGCAGAACACCAAGTGCAATGTCGGCAGCGGCTCCTGCGATCTGCTTCCAGCTCCGTAATTGGTAGCTATTAGACGTTTCCTAAGAAAAGCGCCGTAAGGCGCTTTTCTTTTTGAGTTTGACTTGCTTATTAACGGCGGTCGATGGGAACTTACCGGGTACTCAATGTTTAACACGCTGAATCATTTTTTGCTGCGGGCACTGGTGGTCGCTCTGTTGGCTGTGTGCTGTTTCTTGCCGGGGCTGGGCGGTGGTTTTATTTTCGACGACAAGCCTAATATCGTGACGAATACGAGCCTGCATGTCACGCAGCTGGATTCAGAAGACCTACTTTATGCTGCTTACAGCTTCGAGCCGGGGCGTGGTTCGCGTGCATTGCCGATGCTCACCTTTGCGCTTGATCATTTGCGCGGTGGTTTGGATGCTCGGAATTTCAAGATAACCAATCTTTTGATTCATGCTCTAACCACGGTGGCTCTTGCTTTCCTGTTTCGTCAGTTGTTGTTATTGGTGCAGTGTCGGCCTAGTCGCGCAGAGACTGCGGCCTTAGTGCTGGCGTTGCTGTGGGCTATTCATCCTCTTCAAGTATCCTCTGTGCTTTATGTAGTGCAGCGAATGCAGACACTATGCACGCTATTTATTGTGTTGGCGCTTTGGGCATATCTGATGATGCGGCAGGCACAGTGCGAGGGTCTTCGTAGTCGCTTGTATGTTGTTTTGGTCGGGCTGTTCTGGGCGCTGGCGATGGCGAGCAAGGAGGATGCGGCTTTGTTGCCGGCGTATACGCTTGCAGTCGAGTTGACTGTTTTTCGGTTCGCGGCTAAGCGCCTCGATGTGGCGGCTGCATGGCGCTGGGGCTACATAGCTGTCACCATTCTTGCAGTTCTTGCTTACGTCTTGGTTGTTATTCCACGCTATTGGCACTGGGATGCTTATCCAGGTCGAGATTTTTCAAGCTACGAGCGAATTTTGACCCAAGGCAGGGTTCTGTTGATGTATCTGCAGCAGATGCTGATGCCGCTGCCTTCGTCCATGCCGTTCTATTACGATGATCTGATTGTTTCGCGTGGCTTGCTTAGTCCGCCTTCCACAATGTTTGCGTGGTCGGTGATGCTCGGGCTGATGGCATGGGCTATTATGTGGCTGCGTACGCGTCCGTTATTCAGTTTGGGGGTCTTCATTTTCTTTGCCGGTCACGCGGTGGCTAGCAACATAGTTAATCTCGAGCTGGCGTTTGAGCACCGAAACCAGATTCCTTTGCTGGGCGTCGTCATTTTTATGTTTGACTTGACGATGTTGATTTCGATGCGGTTTGAAGTTTTGCATCGATGGTTCAAAGCTATTGTGCTTCTATTGATCTGCGCGGTTGGGGGGGTAACCTTGTATCGGGCCTATACCTGGGGTGATCCGCTGCGCTTTGCGGAGAATAGTGTTGCGCTTGCGCCGGACTCTGGGCGGTCTTGGTTGATGCTCAGTTCGGTTTACGCAGATCGGAGTGGGATGGATCCCAGTAGTCCGCTGCTACGTCAGGCTATTGTGATAAATGAGATGGGTGCAGCTCGGACGGGATCCGTGCCATTAATGGCGAACGTTGTGACTTTCAAAGAAATTGTGGGGCAAGAGGCTGAGGATGATTGGGGGAAGCTTTTGGCCCGCTTGAAGGTTGCGCCGATGAACGTTGAGAATGTAAATGTATTATGGGTTTTTCTCGGGAATGCAGAGAAGGGATTCCCGGTGGATGAAAGGCACTTGTTTGAAGTAATAGATGTTGTTTCGAGCCGGGCATCGCTCAACTCGGGCGAGTATCTGCGAATTGGGGCTTATATTCACAATGAGTCAATGCGCCCCCGCGACGCATTGAAGTACCTGAAAGAGGCAGTGCGGGTTTCGCGGCCGGGTGATCCGGCGATCTCCAATATGCAGTCTCAGTTAGAGGCGGCAGGAAGGGGGGACTGGGTCAAGGAGCTTCGGTTGATCGAGCGTGGTGCTCAACTGCACTGAAGCCCGATAGAGTGTTGGCAAATGACATTCGGCCTAGGGCCTGGGATGTGTGATCTTCCCGTGGCAGAAGAGGGCGAATGTTGGCACGGTTCGTGCGTTAGTTCTTGTTACTTAGGGGGAATTGGGGAGCTGGGGATGTCAAAAAAAAACAAGGGTTTTACGCTTATCGAGCTCATGATCGTAGTTGCGATCATTGCAATACTCGCAGCTATCGCGTTGCCGCAGTATCGGAACTACACGCAGCGTTCGGCGAATGCGGCGTGTTTGGCTGAGGCCCGGGCATATATGAGTACTTCCGTGACAGAGTTGGCTAACTACACGTTGCCACCCGCATTTGAGCCGACGGCTTGCGACGCGGCGACGGATCTGGGTTTGACTACTGCTGATTTTGCGAATCCGCGAACGGTAACCTTCACTGCCCGGGAAAGGGGAAATGCGGGTGTCAAGAGGGATGTTGACTGCAACACTGGTAGCGCACAGTGTCAGTTTCAGCCCTGACTGACCCTACTCCCCTTCGCGTCGATCCTATGCTGCCCTTGGCCATTTTTTAGGGGTAGTCCTGATCGAAAGTGGAGCGTTGAGCACTGGGCTGCTGCAGCTTCGCGTGGTGTTGAATAAAATGTATAACCAGCCCTAAGAGCTCAGGACTTAGGGCTGTCTGTTAGCTCTCCGAGAAGATTCTGCCAAGCTCGCTGAAGCGTCTTCGATGAAAGGTGATGCTTGTAGTAGCTGGATGCGTTCCGTCCTAATTCCGTCCTTAGCTCAGGATTGGTTGCTAGATATAGAATTGCGTCAGCGAGCGATTCTGCGTCTTCCGATGTTCGATAAAGCGGAGGGGGGGGGGCGTTCTCAGGTGCGCTGCCCGTGTTCTGCGAAATAACAGCCCTGCCCGCAGCAAGTGCTAGATAGATCTTGAATGGAAGTACTCTTGCCGCTTTGCCCGCACCGCCGAATATGCCGAGGCATATGTCGGCATGGTGCAGCTGATTTGCCAGTTCGTCATGTGTTTGCCAGGATCGCAGCCAAGTTGCTGAGGAGTTGCTTTCAATCCAAGGTGCTGCTTCATCGGCTTGCTGGCCGTCTCCGATCAAGGTGAACTCGATGTCGGGCTCGTGACGAAGCAGGTGTATTGCTCTTGCTATTGTGAGTGTTCCCTGCAGCGGGACAAACGTACCGATGAAGAGAACTCGAGTTCGCGTATTGGGAGCCATTGGATTGGCTGTTTCGGGTGTCGTTGTGGCGACTTGTAGTGCTAATGGGAAGCTTCGGATTCGTTCGCGCGGTATTCCAAATACCTGGCTGATGTGATTCGCATTTGCTTCAGTGTCTGAGATCACGATCTCTGCGGTACTTAGGGCGCGGGCCTCAATGCTCTTTAGGAATCGCGAAGCTATACTCTGGCTGTTTCCCAAGCCTCTATCCTGATAGATTGAGTCCCAAATTGTGATGAATGCATCGCAGATGCAGCGTGGGCGCGCTGCCTTGGGTAACCAAGAAAGCAACCAGAGCGTGATGAATCCAGGGTAAGGGATGTAGGTCAAACTCGCTCTGGGGCTTCGAAAAAGAAGCGTGGCGACGGAGCTGAGGTTGGATACAAGAATGCGGGCTATCGTCCATAGCGATCGGGCACCAGGATTCGCTGCCACTCGCCACAGTTTGATGTGATCGGGAAGCCATGTACTGCAGTCGACGACCTGCAGGCCCTCAATCTCCTTGAGAATTCTCACCGTATTCCAAGCGTTGGGGTATCCCTCGCCGCGCAGGCCAGCTCCTGCGATGAAAAGGGTGCTCGTGGAGCTTCTACGCATGCTCGGGCGCACCAGGAGCTTGCGCGACGATGATGAGGTTCAGAGAATTCTTCGGCTCCGGTCCGATGATCATGGCAGTCTCATCAAAGCTGAATTCCTTGATGGTTGCCGTGTCCGGCGGTGACTTTGGCTTTGCGACGAGGCGATGAATAAGATTCAATCCGCCGATACGGAGCGACTCGGGTACCCACGGCAGAGTGACGGGTAGACACAGCCATTTGGTCAGTCTGTACCGTTTCATTTCCACGGAGGCGATCTTCCATGGAGCACCCATCTTCAGTTTCGCGGTAACTCGAACATGCTTGTTCACCAGATCGAACAAAGAGTTGATGTCGTACTCTCGAAGGTGCCATCTGTTCCATGGTTTCTGCCATGGGAAAAGCCGGTTTTGCCTATCCGGAGTTATTACCACCAATGTTCCTCCCGGTGCGAGTAAGCGGCTCGCCTCCGCGATGTATCCGCTATCGTCGAGCACGTGTTCAATAACCTGAAAAGAGAGTACAACGTCGAACGAGCCGTCCGAATACGGAAGGGGGCATCCAGGCTCTATCGTTCGGAAATGTAGGTTGTCTTTCCGGTACTTCTCTGTTGCATAGTCGATGGCGGCGGAGGATACATCCACCCCATGGGCTTCGGTTGCAACGTGGGATATTCGCGTCGTCCCATAGCCGGAGCCGCAGCCAAGGTCTAAAACCTTTTTCCCTTTGCAGATGCTCTCTACATAACCGTAGCTGGCGGCATGCATCACAAAAATTGTGTATGCGCCAATCGAATGCATGTAGGCGTCCTCGATGACACGCTCGCCTGTTGCCTCCAAGTCACTTTTCATGCGGGTCAAGATCGCTTCTATTCAGAATGGTTGAAAGTACGAAGGTAATTATGAAGGCAGTCAGGTCGCCAAGCATGCTGCTGGCTCGAGCTAAGAGCACCAGTTGGATAGTCTGATCATCGGTTCCGTGGCCTTTCAGTACGAGGAGCATTACACCCTCCCGCGCGCCAAGGCCTGCCGGCGCACCTGGTGCAAGAAAGCCCAGGATCCATGCAATCGCGAACGCGGACGTTGCAACGCCGTAGTCAATGACGTTGGAAAGGCCAAGTGCTGATGCAATGAGCCAGATGCCAAGGCCTATGAGCAGGTAGTTGCTGCAGTATGCCAAAAGCGCTGTCAGGGTCGTGGAAGTGCCTGGCAAGCCGCCGGTGAGGTTTATCAACTTGTCCAGCCATTTATTGGAGTAGGGGGTGTCCTTGACGGGCAGGTTGATGCAGAAGATCAGGATGCCGGCGCAGCTGGCCGCAAGAGCACCGATTACCAGTGCCTTGTAGTTGACGATATTTGATTGCCATGCGGTTGAGGCAAGTAGCGTTGTGCCGACAAGGATGCTCGCAGAGGCGGCGAGAAATGTTTCTTGGACAACGGACGAAACGTACGTTCTGATTGGTATGCCCTGCCTCAAGGCATACGCCGTTCTGCAGACATGTTGAGCGATATTTCCAGGGATGTACTTGGCGAGCTGGGTGACGCCGAGAACAGTCGTCAGGCGGGCGCTGCTGCAACTATGGCCTTGACGCAGGAGTAGCCGGCGCCATGCAGCGCCGCTTATCGGATAGATCATCATGTAGCACAGGCTGGCCACAAGTAGTGCCGACAGTGTGCCCGCGTTAGAGATGCTGCTCTTCAGGAGCTGTAGATCGAGGTTGTGCCAGCAGAACCAAATGAAATAGGCACTAAGTAGCGTCGCCGCGATAATGCCGATTAGGCGACGGGCGTATTTCATTTTCGACTTGCCATCACGAGATAGCCGCTGCCCCAGTTGCGGTTTCTTGTTAGATATTGCAATGCAAGGCAAATGGAGATTGCCCAGCGGCCTGGTGGTGTGTTTAGCCAACTATTGAGGCGTAAATAGTTTCGGCGGTCTATGCCGCTGGCTGCCGTCGCTTCAGCCTTTGAATGGGTTGAGCGCTCGTTCAACATTTTTTGATAGCTTCGATTGCCAATCGCTTCGGTAGCATTGGCGAGCGGAAACCCGTAGCACTCGAAGTGATCAATTTCGAGTTCGTTATTCGTGACCAATGCCTCCAACTCTTCACGCTCATAGCGGCGCCAGTGTCCAGCCCAGTCATCTCCAGCGCCCCAGCGCGAGCGATGTGCAGGGACGGAGAGGATCAAGATTCCATCGGGCGCTAGCCAGCTCAGCCATTCTCGTAGCGCAGTGACGTCATCCTCGATGTGCTCGAGGACATCGAAGGCGCAGACGCAATCGAAGTGGCCTCTCCAGTCGGGTGCGGGTGTTGAGGAAATGCGGTGCGGACTTCCAGCAGCTAATGCAAGTTGGTTGCCTAGTTCCAATGCCTTTTCTGAGGTTTCCAATCCTTGCGCGGAGTGGCCGAGCCGAGTGACGTCACAGAGTAACGCGCCAGCTCCGCATCCGATCTCGAGAAGCTTCAGAGGAGAGCCTTGTCGCTTTAGAAGCGAAAGGATCCGTGCTCTCCGCAACAGATAGCGGATAGGGGGAGCCCAGCCCAGTTTTGGTGCGACCACCCCCATCCTTGCGGAGTAATGCACCGACGAGTCTTTTCCTCTCATTTGGGTGTTCGGGTCAGGTTCGCCATTAACTATCACGGCGGTAGGTCAAGTTGGTTATCTGCTCGGAGATCAAACCGATAAGGAAAACAATCACAGCTGCACTGAACAACAACGTGCTCATGTTGGTCAGTCGATGCATGGTTGCAAACGTATAGCCGTAATAGCCGAGCCCGGTAATAAAGAATGCCAACGCAATCGGCGCAAACAACTTCATAGGCGAGTACAACGTCGCAATCTTGAAAATGATCAGCAAGAACCGGATGCCGTCCTTCAGCGGCCGGATATGGCTGCCATTGCCAACCCGCTTGGCGACCGGGATGGGAACGTAAGCGACCGGATAGGCGCTGCGGAAGAACGCCATGGTGCTGGTGGTCGGGTAGCTGAAGCCGTTCGGCAGCAGGTGCAGGAACTCGCGGAACTTGTCCGCCCGCACCGCACGGAAGCCCGAGGTTAGGTCGTCGATCTTGTGGCCGGTCATGTGGCTGGCCAGGCGGTTGTAGAAGGCATTGGCCAGCCCCCGATGCACGCTGGCCTGGCCGCTGCTGTCGCGGGCGCCCACCACCATGTCGTAGCCTTCGGCCAGCTTTGCCAGCAGTTGGGCAATATGGCTGGCGCTGTGTTGGCCATCGGCATCCATGAACACCAGGGTCTGCCCGGTGGCGGCACGGGCGCCGCGCTTGATCGCCGCGCCGTTGCCCATGGAGTACGGGCTGCTGAGTACGCTGACGCCGTGTTCCCGGCCGATTGCCGCGGTCTGGTCGGTTGATCCGTCGTCAACGACGATGATTTCAGCAGCCGGATACGCCTCCCGCAGGGCAGGCAATGTCCGCTTCAGCCCCTCGGCCTCGTTCTTTGCAGGCAGGATGATGCTCAGTTCACGCACGTTTGAATACCAGAAGTTCTCCCCGTTGGCATAGTAGCCGGGTTGGTGGCCTTGGTGCGGATGGACTGCCGGTTTATAGGGGCTTGAGGTAATCTGGAGGCCTGCTTTCAGGGGATGCCTCAATGAACGTTGCCACTGCCAATCTTGTCGGAATCACCGGCATCGCCCGCCGCCTGGTCCAGGACGGGGCGCTGGATGAGGCTGTCGCCCGTACCGCGATGGCCCAGGCCGGTGACGCCAAGGTGCCGTTGGCGCAGTGGCTGGCCGACAAGAAGCTGGTGAGCGCCGCGCATATGGCGGCTGCAAACGCCATGGAATTCGGCATGCCGCTGCTGGATGTGTCGGTCTTCGATACCAACCAGAGCGCGATGAAGCTGGTCAGCGAGGAGCTGCTGCGCAAGCATCATGTGCTGCCATTGTTCAAGCGTGGCGGCAAGTTGTTCGTGGGCACCAGCAATCCGACCCAGCAGCTGGACGAGATCAAGTTCCAGACCAACCTGGTGGTCGAGCCGATCCTGGTCGATGAGGAACAGATCCGCCGGACCCTGGATATGTGGTTGGCCAGCAATGATTCGCTGGCCGATGGCCTTGGCGGTGACGACGAGGGCATGGGCGATCTGGATGTCGCCGCTGGCGACGATGAGATGGCTGGCGGCGGCGACACCGGCGTTGATGCCAAGGGCGATGACACGCCGGTGGTCAAGTTCGTCAACAAGGCCTTGGTGGATGCAATCCGCAAGGGCGCCTCGGATATCCACTTCGAGCCCTACGAAGACGACTACCGGGTCCGTTTCCGTATTGATGGCCTGCTCAAGACCGTGGCCAAGGCGCCGGTCAAACTGAATCAGCGTATCGCCGCGCGCCTCAAGGTCATGTCGCAGTTGGACATCGCCGAGAAGCGTGTGCCGCAGGATGGCCGCATCAAGCTCAACCTGTCCAAGACCAAGCAGATCGACTTCCGTGTCAGCACTTTGCCGACCCTGTTCGGTGAAAAAATCGTGTTGCGTATCCTCGACGGTAGCGCGGCCAAGCTGGGTATCGACAAGCTGGGTTACGAGCCGGAACAGCAAAAACTCTTCCTGGACGCCATCCACAAGCCTTACGGCATGGTGCTGGTGACCGGCCCGACCGGCTCGGGTAAGACGGTGTCGCTGTATACCGCGCTGGGTATCCTCAATGACGATACCCGCAACATCTCGACCGCCGAGGATCCGGTGGAAATCCGCCTGCCCGGTGTGAACCAGGTTCAGCAGAACAACAAGCGTGGCATGACTTTCGCCGTGGCACTGCGTTCGTTCCTGCGACAGGATCCGGACATCATCATGGTCGGCGAAATCCGCGACCTCGAAACTGCGGAAATCGCGATCAAGGCCGCGCAGACCGGTCACATGGTGCTGTCCACGCTGCATACCAACGATGCGCCGCAGACCATTGCGCGCCTGATGAACATGGGTATCGCGCCGTACAACATCACCTCGTCGGTGACGCTGGTTATCGCGCAGCGTCTGGCGCGGCGTCTGTGCAGCAATTGCAAGCGTCCACAGCAGCTGCCGGAGAACGCACTGCTGGCCGAAGGTTATACCGCCGAGCAGATCGCCAAGGGCATCAGTCTGTTTGAGCCGGTGGGCTGCGATGAATGCACCGAGGGCTACAAGGGCCGTACCGGTATCTACCAGGTGATGCCGATGACCGACGATATCGCAGCGATCGTGCTGCAGGGCGGCAATGCGATGGATATCGCTGAAGCTGCACAGAAGATCGGTGTCAATGACCTGCGCCAATCGGCGTTGTTGAAGGCCTCGCAGGGCATTACCAGCCTGGCCGAGATCAATCGCGTCACCAAGGACTAAGTGCTGGATGTAGTGCCGAGCCATGCTCGGCATTGGGGTTTCCTGGTAATGCCCCTGCCGAGCATGGCTCGGCACTACGGTTGGGTTTGTTGGTAATGCCCCTGCCGAGCATGGCTCGGCACTACCTTGGGCTTATTCCATGCCCAGCTTTTTCAGCTTGTAACGCAGGGCGCGGAAGGTAATGCCCAGCTGGGCTGCGGTCTTGGTCTTGTTCCAGCGGTTTTCTTCCAGTGCCTTCTGGATCACCGTGCGCTCCATCTGCTCGATGTAGGAGGGCAGGGCGGAGCTGGCGGGATCGATGTCGACGACTGCCTCCTGCACGGCGACGACCGCGTTGGTGGCAATGGCAGGATGGTCATGGCCCGGTGCAGCGCGTTGAGCTGAGCTTTGTGGTTGCGGCAAGCGCAGGTCACTGGCGTCGATTCGGTCGCTATCGGCCAAGGCCAACGAACGTTCCAGGATGTTTTCCAGTTCGCGGACATTGCCTGGGAAGGAGTAGGCGTCCAAGGCTTCCAGCGCCGATGTCGCAAGTTGTGGCGGCTTTTGCCCCTGCGCCAGCGCAAGGCGATTCAGGATGGTGCTGGCGAGTTGCGGCAGGTCGCCGCGACGCTCGCGCAACGGCGGTACCCGCAACTCGATGACATTGATGCGGTAGTACAGGTCATGGCGGAAACGACCATCCTGGACCAGGGTGCTCAGATCCTTGTGGGTGGCCGATAGGATGCGCACATCCACCGTGACCTCGGTGGCCGCACCCACCGGGCGCACGGATTTTTCCTGGATGGCACGCAACAGCTTCACCTGCATCTGCAGTGGCAGCTCGGCCACCTCATCGAGGAACAACGTTCCGCCGTTGGCCGCCTGGAACAGGCCGGGCTTGTCGGCATGGGCGCCGGTGAAGCTGCCCTTGCGATGGCCGAAGAACTCGCTTTCCATCAATTCGCTGGGGATGGCACCGCAGTTGACCGGAATGAAGGGGCCAGCGGCACGCGCGCCTTGGTCGTGGATGGTGCGGGCGACCAGTTCCTTGCCGACGCCGGATTCACCCAGGATGTAGACCGGTGCCTGGCTGCGGGCAACCTTGCCGATGGTGGCGCGTAGCTCGTCCATCGCCGCCGAGCCGCCGAGCAGGCGGGTAGCGCTTTCCGGCGGTGGCGGGGTGCGGGGGCGGGCTTCGTTGTTCAGTTCGATGGCGTGCCGGACCAGGCCACGCAGCACGTTGATGTCCACCGGCTTGCTGACGAAGTCGAAAGCGCCGGCTTTGAGCGCTTCCACCGCCAGATCCATGCTGCCAAAGGCCGTGATCATCGCCACCGGCGTGGCGGGGTGGTCGCGGGTGATTTCGGTGACCAGTTCGATGCCATTGCCGTCGGGCAGGCGCATGTCGGTCAGGCATAGGTCGAAATGGTTGCTGGCCAGCAGTTCCCGGGCTTCGGCGAGGTTGGCGGCGGTGCTGATCCGCAGGCCCATCCGGCCGAGGGTGAGGACCAGGAGTTCACGGATGTCGCGTTCGTCATCGACGATCAGGGCGCTGTGTGTTGCGTTCATGAATGGAACGATAGCTGAGGTGGATGCTTGTCTACAAACGATTGCATCGAAGATTGAGTCATTGGCGCCCGCTGCGGTCGAATGCGGCTTTCGGGATGCTCAATGTCAGCCGGAAGCAGGCACCGCCAGCGGGAATGGACACGTAGTCCAGCTGGGCCTGGTTGGCCCGGCAAAGCTCGCGGGCGATATACAGCCCTAGCCCGGTGCCATGCTCGGAGGTGGTGTAGAACGGCCGGAACAGCTGGGTGGCGATGGCATCGGGAATGCCCGGGCCACGGTCCATCACGTCGATGACGGCATTGCGCTCGCCGGAGGCAACACGGATGCGGATGCGTGCTGGTTCGTCGGCGATGCGCCCATATTTGAGGGCGTTGTGGACCAATGCCGTCAGCACCTGGTGCAGGTGGCGCGGGTCCATCATGGCCACGACGGACGGCTCCCGGATCACTGCTTCCAGGCTGTCATTCTCCAGCGACAAGGTCTGCCGGTACTCGATCACGAAGCGGCGGACGAAGGCCGCCAGATCCAGGTTCTCCGGGTTGGCCCGTTCGCGTCGGGCCAGGGCGAGCACGCTCTCGACGATGCCGTTGGTGCGGTGGCATTGCTGATGAATGATCTGCAGCAGGCGGCGGTCGGCCTCGCCGATGTCTTCGGACTCTTCCAGCAGTTGGGTGGCGTAATTGATCGCCGCCAGCGGGTTGCGGATCTCATGGGCCAGGCTGGCCGAGAACCGTCCGAGCGTCGACAAGGTCAGCGATTCGGCCCGGCGCGAGACCACCGTGGTGTCGTCCAGGAAGATCAGCGACATGTCGCTGTCGGCCAGCAGGCGGGCGAAGCGGGGCAGCACTTCGGCCTCTTCCGGCGCCAGTTGCAGCGGTTGTTCGTCTTCGTGCCAGCCATTGCGCCAGCGCTGCAGGCGTCGCGCCAGCTCTGGCGATGCGACCGCCAAGGCAACCCGCTCGGTGGCCAGCGCGCCTTCCATGTCGCCAAGCAGGGCGGTGGCGGCTTCATTGGCCAAAGTGATCTGGCCGTTGGTGTCCACCACCAGCACGCCGGTGCGCATGCGGCGGATGATCAGTTCGTTGACTTCGAACAGGTTGGCTACTTCGGCACCGCGCTGATCGGCCAGCTGCTGGGTGCGGCGGGTGCGGCTGCCGATCTGGTAACTGATGAACGCCAGCGCGAGGTAGCTGGTGACGAACATCGCCAGCTCGGCCAGCGTGCGCAGGTTGTCGCTGCCTTCGAACGCCTGCCACACGTACTCGGTGACGCTGGCGGCTGCGGCCAGCGCGGCCAGCAGCATCGCCCGCGACAGCGGCAGCAGCAATGCGGCCGCTGCGATGTTGAACAGCAGCGACATCGAGATGCCGGCACTGGCACCGGGCAGGGCATGGCTCAGCAGCGTGGCTGCGGTGATGTCTACCAGCAGGCTGCCGAACACGATGGGCTGCAACCAGCGTTCGTTGCGGCCCCAGGTCAGCAGCGCCAGCGATACCAGCAGATAAAGGATGGTGACGGCTTCGGCCAATGGCAGCTGGTGCGCCTCGCCCGCGAACGGCGTAAGCGGGCTGAAGACCAGCGCAGCCAGCAAGGTGGCGATCAGCACCCGGTACAGGGCGAAGAAATACAGCTCGCGACGCGGTATCGATTCGATGCGGTCGATGAGCGAGGTGCTGGGGGCCAAGCCGGAACTCCTATCCAAGCGTAACGCGCCAAGTATAGGTGCGCAGGGGCTGCTGCACGACAGGCGCGGCCTGCTCCCTATTCAGAGACAAGTTGCTGAAAAACCGCCAAAAATCATGCCGGCCTTGGCCATTTGTACAGACTTCTTTGCGCCCCGGCGCTGGCTCGGCCACAATAGTGGGCCCGCCGCGGTCCCTGCCGGCGCCCCAAGCCGGGGCCCGAGGAGATGCGTGCGGTCGTTCCTATTCCCACGGTGACGCATGAATTTCCACGAGTACCAGTCAAAACAACTGCTTGCCGAATACGGCATCCCGGTCCCGGCCGGCAAGGTCGCTGCGACCCCGGACGAGGCTGTAGCTGCTGCCCAGTCGCTGGGCCAGGGCCCCTGGATGGTCAAGGCTCAGATCCACGCTGGCGGCCGCGGCAAGGCTGGCGGCGTCAAGTTCTGCAAGACCACCGATGACGTCAAGGCCGCTGCGGCCAAGATGCTCGGCACCAAGATGGCCACCTACCAGACCGCAGGCGTCGAGCTGCCGGTCAACCTGGTGCTGGTGACCACCGCCGGTGAGATCGTCAAGGAGCTGTACCTGTCGGTGCTGGTTGACCGTGGCACCAAGACCATCACCTACATCGCTTCTTCGGAAGGCGGCGTGGAGATCGAGCAGGTTGCTGCTGAGACCCCGGAGCTGATCCACTCGCTCAACGTCGACTTCGTTGAAGGCGTGCAGGGTTACCACGGCCGTGATTTCGGCTTCAAGCTGGGCCTGACCGCCAAGCAGGCTGGCCAGTTCGCCAACATCATGGTGAACCTGTACCGCCTGTTCAACGAAAAGGACCTGGCGCTGGTTGAAATCAACCCGCTGGCCATCCTGGACGACGGCAACCTGTACGCGCTGGACGGCAAGTTCGACAGCGACGACAACGCCGCGTTCCGTCAGAAGGCGCTGGTCGCCATGCGCGACAAGACCCAGGAAGATCCGACCGAAGTGATCGCTTCGGAGCTGGACATCAACTACGTCACCATGGACGGCAACATCGGCTGCATGGTCAACGGCGCAGGCCTGGCCATGGCCACCATGGACGTCATCAAGCTCAACGGCGGCGAGCCGGCGAACTTCCTGGACGTGGGCGGCGGCGCCAACAAGCAGCGCGTCATTGAAGCCTTCAAGCTGATCCTGTCCTCGGACAAGGTCGAAGGCATCTTCGTCAACATCTTCGGCGGCATCGTCCGTTGCGACATGATTGCCGAAGGCATCATCGCTGCCGTGAAGGAAGTGGGCGTCAAGGTTCCGGTCGTGGTGCGCCTGGAAGGCACCAACGTGGAAGAAGGCAAGCAGCTGCTGCGTGACAGCGGCATGGCCATCATCCCGGCTGACAACATCAACGATGGCGCCAAGAAGATCGTTGAAGCTGTCAAGAACGCCGCCTGATCCGACACCGAAGGAAATCCAATGTCAGTTTTGATCAACAAGAACACCAAGGTGATCGTGCAGGGCTTTACCGGCCAGCAGGGCACCTTCCACGCCACTCAGATGATCGAGTACGGCACCCAGGTTGTCGGCGGCGTGACCCCGGGCAAGGGCGGCACCACCCACATCGACCTGCCGGTGTTCAACACCGTGGCCGATGCCGTGCAGAGCACCGGCGCCAATGCGTCGGTCATCTACGTGCCGCCGCCGTACGCGGCTGACGCGATCCTGGAAGCGGCTGCTGCCGGCATCCAGGTCATCGTCTGCATCACCGAAGGCATCCCGGTGCTGGACATGCTGCGCGTCAAGAACGTGCTGACCCGTTCGCATCCGGACACCGTGCTGATCGGGCCGAACTGCCCCGGCGTGATCACCCCGGGCGAGTGCAAGATCGGCATCATGCCGGGCCACATCCACATGCCGGGCAAGATCGGCATCGTGTCGCGTTCGGGCACCCTGACCTATGAAGCGGTCAAGCAGACCACGGAAGTGGGCCTGGGCCAGTCGACCTGCATCGGTATCGGTGGCGACCCGATCAACGGCCTGAACTTCGTTGACTGCCTGAAGCTGTTCAACGAAGACCCGCAGACCGAAGGCATCATCATGGTTGGCGAAATCGGCGGCGACGCTGAGGAAGCCGGTGCCGAGTACATCAAGCAGTTCGTGAAGAAGCCGGTTGTCGGCTTCATCGCTGGTGCATCGGCTCCGGCCGGCAAGCGCATGGGCCACGCCGGTGCAATCGCATCGGGCGGCAAGGGCACGGCTGAGGGCAAGTTCGCGGCGATGGAAGCTGCTGGCGTTGTCACCGTCCGTTCGCCGGGCGACCTGGGCGCTGCCATCGCGAAGCTGGTCAAGTAAGACTGCGCTTCAGTGATTTGAGAAAGGCCACCTTCGGGTGGCCTTTCTTGTTTTTGGGGTTGGTTAATTGGGGGGGGCTGAGGAAGGCCAAAACCAAAACCAAAACGGAAGAGCTTGCCCTCACCCCTACCCCTCTCCCGCAGGCGGGAGAGGGGAAAGCAAAGCCACGGCAAGGCCAAAGCCAAAGCCAAAGCCAAAGCCGAAGCCGAAGCCGAAGCCAAAGCCAAAGCCAAAGCCAAAGCCAAAGCCGAAGCCAAAGCCAAAGCCAAAGCCAAAGCCAAAGCCGAAGCCGAAGCCGAAAAACCAGAGCCCAAAAAGCCAGAGCCAGAGCAGAGCTAGTAGGAGCCCTGGGTGTTGGCTTCTGATTGTTGCTTTGGATTCGGCTCTGATTGCGGCTGCGATTTGAGGCTGCCGAAGTAGCTTTGGCTAAGCCGTGGCCGGTGCAAGGCTTTTGGCTTTGGCTTTGGCTTTGGCCTTGGCTTTTGGCTTTGGCTTTGGCTGTGGCTTTGCTTTGGCATCGATGCTGTTGCTGTTGCTGTCCCCTCTCCCGCCTGCGGGAGAGGGGTAGGGGTGAGGGCAAGCTTTTGCTCTTGCTTCTGCTCCTCACGCCCCCTGCAAGGAGCTATTCCCAAAAAGTTCACCAGTTTCCCCTGATTCCAAACCCCACCCCCGCCAAGCAATCGTCTCCTCACAAGGAGGCGCCCATGCGCAAAGGCAGCAAAACCAACAGCGCCCGAGCCCTGCGCCGGCGCATGACCGATGCCGAGCAGCGCATCTGGTACTTCCTCAGAGGTCGCCATCTGCTCGGCTTCAAGTTCCGGCGGCAACACCCCATCGGGCCCTATGTCGTGGATTTCGTCTGCCTGGAGCAGAAACTGGTCATCGAACTGGACGGTGGCCAGCATGCATCCGACCCCAATGACCTGCGCCGGGATGCCTTCCTGCAACGCAACGGCTACCGCGTGCTGCGCTTCTGGAATAATGAAGCCCTGAGCCATACCGCCGCGGTCTGCGAAAGCATCCTGCGTGCGGCATCGGTAACACCAAGCCCCCGCAGGGTGCGGGGCCAAGCAGAAGGTTGTTGATATGTCCGAATCGCTACGCATCGCACTGGCCCAATTCGATTTCCCGGTCGGGGACGTGGACGGCAACGCGAGCCGCATCATCGAGCTGATGCAAGAGGCGCGTGACGAGTACGGTGCCGATGTGGTGCTGTTCCCGGAACTGGCCATCAGCGGCTACCCGCCCGAAGACCTGCTGATGCGCCCAGGCTTCCTGCGCAGCTGTGAACAGGCATTGGCGCGGGTAGCCGCCGAGGTGCAGGGCATCGTCGCCGTGGTCGGTTGGCCGCAGAGCGCCGGTGCGGTGGTCTACAACGCTGCCAGCGTGTTGCGCGATGGCAGCGTTGCCGCCACTTACCGCAAGCGCGAGTTACCCAATTACGCAGTGTTCGACGAGCGCCGCTACTTCGACGTGGACCCGGATGGCGGCAACTGCGTGTTCGAGGTCAACGGCATTCGGGTTGGCCTGGTGATCTGCGAAGACCTGTGGTTCCCCGAACCGCTGGCCGCCACCGTCAAGGCCGGTGCCGAGCTGGTGCTGGTACCCAATGCCTCGCCGTACGAACGCGGCAAGCATGCCCAGCGCGATGCGCTGCTGGCCGAGCGCAGCCGCCAGACCGGTGCGGCCATCGCCTACGTCAACACCGTCGGCGGTCAGGATGCGGTGGTGTTTGATGGCGCCTCGGTCGTGGCCGATGGCGACGGCACCGTGCATCCGGCCGCTGTGGCCTTCACCGAAGAAATGCTGCTGGTCGAATACAACGCTGCAGCGCGCAGCTTCATGCCGCTGCGCTGGATCGATGACGGCGATGAAAGCATGGATGCGCTGGCCTGGCGCGCGGTCACCCGTGGCATCCAGGATTATTGCGGCAAGAACGGTTTCAGCAAGGTGTGGCTGGGCTTGTCCGGTGGTATCGACTCGGCCTTGGTGTTGGCCATGGCGGTCGACGCGCTCGGCGCCGATAACGTCACCGCGGTCAGCATGCCGTCGCGCTACACCGCGGATCTGTCCAATGACCTGGCGGTTGAGCAGTGCCGGGCGCTGGGCGTGAAGCTGGAGACGGTGCCGATCGAGCCGGCGTTCCAGGGCTTGATGCAGTCGTTGTCAGCCATGTTCGAAGGGCAAGCGGCCGATGTCACCGAAGAGAATCTGCAGTCGCGTAGCCGTGGCGTGATTCTGATGGCGTTGAGCAACAAGTTCGGCGGGCTGGTGCTCACGACCGGCAACAAGAGCGAGTACGCGGTGGGTTACGCGACCATCTATGGCGATATGTGCGGTGGTTATGCGCCGCTGAAGGACCTGTACAAGACGGAAGTCTATGGCCTGTCCAAGTGGCGCAATACGGTGGGGGGCGCGCCGGTGATTCCGCCGGCGGTCATCGCGCGCGCGCCTTCGGCAGAACTGCGCGACAACCAGACCGACCAGGATTCGCTGCCGGCTTACGATGTTCTGGATGGCATCCTGTATCGCTTCATCGACCAGGAGCAGTCGCGCGAAGACATAGTGAGCGCCGGCTATGCGCCGGAAGTAGTGGATCGGGTGCTGAAGCTGGTGCGCATCAGCGAGTGGAAGCGCCACCAGGCTGCGCCAGGTCCGAAGGTATCGCGGCGCGCATTCGGTCGCGAACGCCGCTATCCCATTACCAACGGTTACCGCGGCTGACGTCTTCACAGCTTGCACGGATGTAAACAGAAGGGGCCGGAAGGCCCCTTCTGTTTGTTCGGAAATGGTGGCGCGATGGGTACAGCAGGCATCCGGGTTGCTGCGGATCACAACAAATGTGGCAGCGTGTGTCGTTGCAAGTCGGATGACAACCGCGTCATGGCAATTTGGCTATCACCGCACAAGAAAAAGCGGGTTTTAGACAAATTCCCTACATGTTGAGGGCGCAGGATGTGCTCACAAGAAAACACCGGTTCATCTCTCTCTCCTTGCCACTGCTCCGTCAGTGGCATTTTTTATGCGCATGGGCGCGGCTGATAGAAGGCTCCTGCGTAGCGCAAGTCGCATCGATGACGGGCCTTGTGCTTGCTGACACGCACTGACAAAAACAGGGTGCTTCGCTGCCACGCAGCGAAAAACAGCGGCGAAATTGGATCGTTAATTTTCCGTCAGGCCAATGCGATTGATGTTCTTCAATGCATCGGCTCAGTAACGGTTCTGAGCGATCAGGACGTGTCCTTCTTCATCTGGAACACGCGAAATGAAAGAGAAATTGATGAACTCCGGTCTGCGCCGGGGCACCTTGGTTGTTGCCATTGGCCTGTCGATCAGCGGCACAGCGCTGGCGCAGGAGACCTCGAGCAGCAGCGCAACCAACCTGGACCGCATCGAAATCACCGGCTCGCGCATCAAGCGCGCAGACGTTGAAGGTGCTTTGCCGATTACCGTGATCGGTCGCGAAGACATCGAGGTGAGTGGCAAGGCAACCGTTGCCGACATCCTGCAGAGCTCAAGCTTCAACTCCTTTGGCTCGTTCGTGCCGAGCTCGGGCAGTTCGGCGCAGTCGTTCGCCGGCCTGAGCCTGCGCGGGCTGGGTGAAGGTCGCACCTTGATCCTGATTGATGGTCGCCGTGCAGCGGTATCGCCATTGACCGGAGAAGGGCAGGACCTGAGTTCGATTCCGGCGGCGGCAGTGGAGCGCATCGAAGTACTGACCGATGGTGCTTCGGCCATCTACGGGGCCGATGCCATTGGGGGCGTGGTCAACGTGATTACCCGCAAGAACTACGAAGGGTTCCAGGTCAGTGCCGGCATCACCGACAACAAGTACGGCGGCGACGCGTCGGAAGGCTCGGTGCTGTTTGGCGCCGCAGGTGAGCGCGGCTCGGTGATGGGCGGTATCTCCTACACCAACCAGAAGATCAGCTTCGTGCGCGACTACCCGTGGTCCGATACGGTGGCTGGTTCCTCGTATTCCAACAACTACCTCAATGTGCTGACGGCCGCCGATGGCAGCACCATTCCCGGCTCCAACCTGTACACCAACAATAGTTCGGTGGTGCCGGGCGGCTGCTCGGGCACCAATTTCTACGAGAGCACCAGCAGCTCGGGCCGTACCAGTTGCCTGTACAACTATGTCGGCGACATGGCTGATACGGCGAGCATCAAGAACAAGAACCTGTTCCTGCGCAGCGAGTACAGCATCGACGACATCTGGACCGTCAATGCCGATATCTACGTCAACCGCAAGAACAGCGACAGCGTCTACGCGCCGGTGCCAGAGAGCATCTTCGTCAGCGCCGACAGCCCGAACAACACCACCGGGCAGGATGCTTACATCAAGCACCGGTTCGCTGCCTTGGGTAATCGCTTTACCTATACCGACGAGAACAGCCACGACGTCAACCTCAGCCTGCATGGCCAGTTGACCGACAGCACTGCAGTCGATTTCGGGGTTCGCAGCAATGAGTCGCGCGCAACCATCACCGGCTACAACTACGTCAACATCCCGGTGGCGGAGAAGTACTTCGAATCCGGCGAGTACAACGTATTTGACCCGTACTCCAATTCGGCTGCCGTGCTTGATGCCATCGCAACCACCATCAATCGCAATACCTATTACAAGCAGCAGGAGTTCAATGCGCAGCTGACCACCGATCTGTTCGAGTTGCCTGGTGGCGTGTCGGCATTGGCGGTCGGCGGCGAGTACAGCAAGCACGATTACTCGGACATCTACGACCAGCAGTCTGCCGCCGGCAACGTCGGTGGTTCCTCGGGCAACTCGGCCTGGGGTGATCGCACGCTGAGCTCGGCCTATGCCGAGTGGAGTCTGCCGATCTTCAACAACTTCTCGGCGGACGTGGCGCTGCGTTACGACCATTACTCCGACTTCGGCGACGCAACCTCGCCCAAGCTGTCGCTGCGCTACCAGCCGTTGCAGAACCTGACCTTCCGTACCTCCTACGGTGAAGGCTTCCGCGCGCCCACCTTGCAGGCGCTGAACCAGCAGACTGCGTTCTCAGCTGACACGGTGACCGATGAAGCCACCGCGCTGGCTTATGGCTTGGCTGCTTCCAGCTCGATCCAGATCAACGGCTACCATGTCGCCAATCCGGATCTGAAGGCTGAGACCTCCAAGCAGTTCAGCTTCGGCGTTGTGTATGACCCGTTCTCCTGGGCCAACATCACCGTGGACTACTGGAATACCAAGATCGAGAACCAGATCAAGTGGTATTCCGCGCAGACGGTGATCAACCGCACCGAGCTGGGCCAGTTCCTGCCGGACAATCTGTCGGTGGTACGCAATACCGACGGTTCGATTCAGTCGGTATATGCCGGCTACGGCAATGAAGGCCTGGTCAAGACCGATGGTGTGGACCTCAACATCCGTACCCAGTTCGACTTCGACAACTGGGGCAAGCTGACGTCGTCGCTGCAGGGTTCCTGGACCCACAGCTACAAGGTCGACAGCCGCTACGGCTCGGACGAGTACGTGGGCACCAGTGGCTATCCGGAATGGCGTGCCAACCTCAATACACGCTGGGAGCGGGGTGATTGGAGTGTGGCCTGGACCATGAACATGATCGGCTACGAGCCGGGCTATTACGTGGACTACTACCAGGGCGATTACAGCTGCTCGGAGTTGAAGTCCGAGGGCTATGTGAAGCGTTGCGGTGGGGCCTACATCACCCATGACCTGCAATTCGCCTACAACACCCCGTGGAAGGCGAGCATCTCGATGGGCGTGCGCAACCTGACCAACAAGGCGCCGGTGTACGACGTGGCGTACTCACCGACCAACTTCAACAACTATCTGTACAACGGCTATGGTCGGCAGTTGTACATGCGGTATACGCAGAGCTTCTGAGTTTGAGGTTGTTCGAGTGATGTGGAGCGGCCCTGGAGACGGGGCCGCTTTTTGTTTTGGCGCACTGCCAGTGCGCGCGGTCTGCGAGCCCCTCTCCCGCAAGCGGGGTGAGAGGAGCAGCTTGCGAACCACTGGTTCGCTGCTCCTTGAACGACCTTGCGCCAGCGCAGGGGCCGGGGCGCGGAGCGGGGGTTGGGGTGAGGGCGGGACGGAGCCGGGGTTGTGAACTGAGACAGCGGTTGCCGAAGCTCCAGAGCCAAAGCCCAAAGCACAAAACACAAAGCACAAGGCACAAAGCACAAGGCACAAAGCACAAAGCACAAGGCTCCCCCCATCCGCCCTTCGGGCACCTTCCCCCGCAAGCGGGAGAAGGGAATGCCACAGCCCAAGCCCAAGCCCCCAACTCCCCGCTGCCGAACCCCAGAAACACGAAAGGGGCCCTGGGGCCCCTTTCTGATACCACTACCGACGCAGCTTACTTGCCGCGGTTCATCGTGGCATTGCTCTGGCCGGTGGCCACCGAGCGCTCACCCGCGAACGGGTTCAGCTTGCGGATCATCCACGGGTACTTCGGCCAGTTGCCAGCCAGCCACGGGTGCTCCGGCTGGTTCAGCTGCAGCACGCGGCGGGCGTCGTCGGCCAGGGTCTTGTTGCCCAGGTTGGTGTAGGCCTCGCCCAGCAGCGCGACTGCGTCGTACTGGAAGGCGCTCTGCGGGTAGGTCTCCAGCAGGTAATTGGCGCGGCCAACCACGGATACCCAGGCGCCGCGGCGGGCGTAGTACAGGGCATCGTCCAGCTCATGCTGGGCGAACACGTCGCGCAGTTCGACCATACGCTGGCGCGCATCGGCGGCGTAACGGCTGTTCGGGTAGCGCTCGGTGACGATGTTGAAATCGGCATAGGCCTGGCGCGGGGTCGACAGGTCGCGACGGCTCGGATCCAGCGACCATACGCGGCGCAGGAAAACCGTATCGCGGTTGCCGTTGGCAAGACCGCGCAGGTAGTACAGGTACGCGATATTGCGGTGGGTCGGGTAGGTGCGGATGAAGCGGTCGATGCTCGACACGGCGTCATCGTTCTTGCCGGCCTTGTACTGGGCATAGGCGCTTTCGATCATCGCCTGCTCGGTGTACGGACCGTAGGGGTACTGTGCAATCAAGCGCTTGAAGCTGGTTTCGGCGCCAGACCAGTTGCCGCCCTCCATCAGCTTGTGGCTCTTTTCGAACAGTTGTTCGACCGGCGCGCCTTCATCGGCATCCTTCTTGGCGCCGCGATGGCAACCAGTGGCGACGAAGACCAAAACCAGCAGCAGGGCGGTGAGGCGGACGGGCGCGGACAGCAGCGAAGAGCGTCGGATCATGGGTTCAGGGCAGGACGCGGCAGGAATACGAAGGGGCGATGATAGCCTAGTGGCCTGTCCTGCGACTGACTGTTGTCGTCAGGACCCCATAATTTCGTCTACAGCCGGTCTTTACCCATGTCCGAGAACACCTCTTCCAGCCCGCGCCACGCGCAGGTTCCCGATTCCGCCGCCGGTCGTCGCTTCGATGCGGTCCTGGCCGAATTGTTCCCCGAATTCTCCCGTTCGCGCCTGACCGAGTGGATCAAAACCGGCGCAGTTCTGCTCGATGGCGAGCCCGTCCGCCCGCGTGATCCGGTCCGCGGCGGCGAAATCGCCACCCTGAATGCGGTGCTGGAGGTCGAAGTCCACGCCCTGCCGGAGGACATCCCGCTGTCGGTCCTGTACGAGGACGAGCACGTGTTCGTGATCGACAAGCCGGCCGGGCTGGTGGTCCACCCGGGCGCCGGCAACCCGAGCGGCACCCTGCTCAATGCGCTGCTGTTCCGTGACCCTGAGATCGCCAAGGTGCCGCGCGCAGGTGTGGTCCACCGCCTCGACAAGGACACCAGCGGCGTCATGGTGGTGGCCCGTACCGTGCAGGCGCAGACCGCGCTGGTCGAGCAGCTGTCCGCGCGCGAAGTACACCGCCAGTACCTGGCGGTAGTGGTCGGTGCGCTGGTCTCCGGCGGTACCGCTGACGCTCCGATCGACCGCCACGCGCGCGACCGCCTGAAGATGGGTGTGCGCGAGGACGGTAAGGAGGCGGTGACCCATTACCGCCTGCGCGAGCGCTTCCGCGCACATACCGCGCTGGAATGCCGCCTGGAAACCGGCCGTACCCACCAGATCCGTGTGCACATGGCGCACCTGAAGCACGCCATCGTTGGTGATCCGCTGTACGGCGGTTCGCTGAAGCTGCCCAAGGGCGCCACCGACGAGCTGGTCGCGGCACTGCGCGGCTTCAAGCGCCAGGCCCTGCACGCCGAGACGCTGGAGTTCCAGCACCCGATCACCGGCGAGACGATCAGCAACACCGCACCGGTGCCTGCCGATCTGCTGGCGCTGATGAAGGCGCTGCGCGAGGACTCCAAGGCCTTCGCCGAGCGCGAGCGGGGCCGCTGGTAATGGCCGAGGCGAGCCCGCTGTGGCTGGCTGACTGGCCCGCGCCCCCGAGGGTGCGGGCTTTCACCACGATGCGCCATGGCGCCGGCGGCTCGCAGCCCCCGTTTGACCGCTTCAACCTGGGTAACCGGACCGCCGCCGATGGCGACGAACCGGCCCAGGTGCAGCGCAACCGCGACGAACTGCAGCAGTTGGCCAAGCTGCCTTCGGCTGCGCACTGGCTGCGCCAGGTGCACAGCAGCGTGGCCCTGCGTTTCGACGCACCACCGCAGGCGCAGGGGCTGGACGCCGAGCCAACCGCTGATGCCTCGGTGACCTCGGTGCCCGGCGTGGTGCTGGCCATCCTTACCGCGGACTGTCTGCCGGTGGTGTTCGCTGCCCGCGATGGCAGTGAAGTGGCGGCCGCCCATGCGGGCTGGGGCGGCTTGGCGCGCGGCATGCTGGAAAACACACTGGCCGCCATGCACACGCCCGCTGAGGCGCTGGTAGCGTGGATAGGCCCTGCGGCCGGTCCCGCCCTTTACGAGGTCAGTGTGGACGTGCGCGAGGCCTTCCTGGCGCATTCCAGCGCCGCTGAGAGTCATTTCGTCGCCACCCGGCCCAATCACTGGCTGGTGGACCTGCCCGGGCTGGCGCGACAGCGGCTGGTGGCCGCAGGCATGCAGTCAGCCGCTATCCATGGCGGCGACCTGTGCACCATGGCTGATCCGCAGCGCTGGTTCTCGCACCGCCGTGACCGTCGTAGTGGCCGTATCGCCACCCTGGTATGGATGGAGCCTTGAGCCTGCCGCTGTTCGCGCAGGTCTTGGGCGCTGCATTCGAACAGTTGGCGCCGCAGGTGCGTGCACTGCACTCGATTCCACAACGGCAGCGCTGGAGTGGGCAGGGTGAAGTGTTGCGCGGTTCGCATTGGCTGGTAGCGCCCTGCGCCAGGCTGGCGCGGTTGCCGCCGACTTCCAGCGTGCCGGTGACGGTGGAGTTCCTGGTTGATGCCAGTGGAGAGCGCTGGAACCGCCAATTCGGCCCCGCGCGCATGGCGTCGCGTTTGTGGCAGCGTGATGGACAGCTGTTCGAGCAGCTTGGCGCGGTGCGCTTTCGCTTCGGGTTGCACCAAGAGGCTGGCCAGATCCTGTGGCGGGCCGAGCGTGTCTGGGCCTTCGGTGTGTTGCCGTTGCCGAGGCGCTGGTTCGCGCAGGTGCACTGCCGCGAGCGTGAGCAGGCCGGGCGCTATGAGTTCCTGGTGGATGTGTCGATGCCGCTGATCGGGCGGCTGATCCGCTACGAAGGCTGGTTGCTGCCGGAGGACGCGCATGGCTGAGCCGGCGGTGATCGTGTTTGATGGTGTCTGCGCGCTGTGCAGCCGCTGGGTGCGCTTCCTGCTGCGGTTCGACCGGGCCGGTCGCTACCGGTTCGCGGCGATGCAGGGCGGGCAAGGGCGTGCTTTGTTGGCCACACATGGGTTGGATCCGGACGATCCTTTGTCGTTCCTGTTGGTCGCCGATGGTGTGGCGTATACCGACACCGACGCGATTCTGCGGGTGGTGACCGGATTGGGCGGGGTTTGGCGCTTGGCTGGGCTTGCGCGGGTGTTGCCGGCTGCCGTGCGCGATCCGGCGTACCGCTGGTTGGCGCGGAACCGGTATCGCTGGTTTGGGCGGCATGAGAGCTGCTTTCTGCCGACGGCGGAGCAGCGTGCGCGGTTTTTGGATTGAGTGGGTTTGAACAGGGGTCTGCGCGCTAGAAGCTTGCCCTCACCCCACCCCCTCTCCCGTAAACGGGAGAGGGGCTAATGCACGTACAGCGGACGCGATCCTGGCCCCTCTCCCGCCTGCGGGAGAGGGGGTGGGGTGAGGGCAAGCTCTTGCCTCCTCCTCAGCCCTGAAGCCCCTCCAACGCCAACAGATAATCCCGTCGCCAACGATGGATATCATGCGCACGCAGGTGCTCCATCATCGCCCGCCAACGCTCTATGCGCTCGCTGCGATGCATGTTCGCCGCTGTCGCAATCGCATCGGCAACACCATCCAGATCGTGCGGATTGACCAGCAGCGCCTGCTTCAATTCATCCGCAGCACCGGCCAGCAGTGACAGCACCAGCACACCCGGGTTTTCAGGGTCCTGCGCGGCGATGTACTCCTTGGCCACCAGATTCATGCCATCGCGCAGGGGCGTTACCAAGCCCACCGCCGCCTGCCGGTAGAACCCGGTCAGCGTGCTGTGCGCGTAGTTTTGGTTGACGTAGCGCAGCGGCGTCCAATCGGCCTCGGCATGACCGCCGTTGATGTGCCCGGCCAGTCGCTCCAGCTCGCCGCGCAGCTTGCGGTACTCGTTGACGCTGCCGCGCGATACCGGCGCTATCTGCAGGAAGGTCATGTCGCCTTTTTCGCGCGGATACCGCTGCAGGTAACGCTCAAAGCCATGGAAGCGCTCCGGCAGGCCCTTGGAGTAATCCAGCCGGTCCACGCCGATAGCCAGCTTGCGGTGTTGCAGGCTTTGCCGCAGGTCACGCACAGGCTTGTTGCTTGCCGCGCTGCGGGCTTGGCGGGCGATGTGCTCGGTGTCGATGCCGATCGGGAAAGCCGAGGTGCGCACACGGCGTCCATTTGGCGCCAGGATCCACTCGCTGTCGATCAGCTGGCCGCCTCCAAACAGGCGCACGTACGACTGGAAGCGATCCGCGTCACGGCGGGTCTGGAAGCCAAGCAGATCGTACGAATACAGTGCCGAGAACAGTGAGCGGTGGTCAGGCAGCGCCTGCAGCAGGTCGGCCGAGGGCACCGGTACATGCAGGAAGAAGCCGATCCGGCAGCCCACGCCGCGCTCACGCAGCAGGGCGGCCAACGGGATCAGGTGATAGTCGTGGATCCAGACCGTGTCGTCCTCGCGCAGCAGCGGTGCCAGCGTATCGGCGAACAATCTGTTGACCTTCCAGTAGCCCTCGCGCTTGCGCCGGTCGTAATCCACCAGATCCAGGCGGAAGTGCAGCAGCGGCCACAGTGCACGGTTGGAAAATCCGTTGTAGTAGCTGTCCAGATCGTTCTTGGACAGGTCCATCGTCAGGTAGCGGATCGGCCCTTCCTGCGCTTCGTGCAAGGCTCCGCTGTCAACGTTGACGCTGCGCCCGCTCCAGCCGAACCACAACCCACCGCGCTCGCTCAGCGCCGCCAGCAGGCCGGTAGCCAGCCCGCCGGCGCGGTTTTCGCCCGGTAACGCCACCCGGTTGGAGACGACAACCAGTCGGCTCACGAAGCCTCCTGCCAGCTGCGCGACAGGCGCATGGCTGCGGTTACCAGACCCACATGCGAATAGGTCTGCGGGAAGTTGCCCCAGGCTTGGCCATCGAAGGCGAGGTCTTCGGACAGCAGTCCCAGATGGTTGCGCTGCTGCAGGAGGATCTCGAACATCTCCCGCGCTTCATCCATGCGGCCGATCGCGGCCAATGCATCGATGTACCAGAACGTGCAGATGGTGAAGCTGGTTTCCGGTTCGCCGAAGTCATCCGGGGCGATATAGCGGTAGAGCGAATTGCCATGTTTGAGATCGCGGCCGATGGCTTCGACTGTGGCGATGAAACGCGCATCCTTGGCATCGATGAAGCCGATATCGGCCAGCAACAGCAAGGAGGCGTCAAGCCGATGGCCGCCGAAGGTATCGGTGAAATGGCCAAGCGGTTCGCTCCAGGATTCATGCATGATCCGCGTGTGGATCTGGTTGGCGCGCTCACGCCAATAGATGGCGCGGCCTTCGAGTTTCAGGCGGGTGGCGATCTTGGACAGGCGGTCGCATGCTGCCCAGCACATCGCGCTGGTATAGGTGTGCACTTCGGTGCGGCCACGGAACTCCCACAGGCCGGCATCGGGTACGTCATGCAGTGCGAACGCCTGTTCGCCGAGCGGCTCGAGGCGCGCAAAGGTATGCGCATCGCCCGGGTCCTGCAGGCGCTGGTCGAAGAACAGCTGGGTGGAGGCAAGCACCACGCTGCCGTAGACATCGTGCTGGCGCTGTACCCAGGCAAGGTTGCCGCGGCGCACCGGCCCCATGTTGCGGTAGCCGGACAGGGATGCCACTTCTTCCTCATCGAGCTTGGCCTCGAAGCCGATGCCGTACAGCGGCTGCAGGCTGCCATCGGTGGTGGCCAGGTTGAAGATGTAGCCGAGGAACTGCTCCATGGTGCGGGTGGCGCCGAGCCGGTTGAGCGCGCGCACCACAAAGGCAGCATCACGCAGCCAGCAATAGCGGTAGTCCCAGTTGCGGCTGCTGCCGGGGGCTTCCGGGATGGAGGTGGTCATGGCCGCGATGATCGCGCCGCTGTCCTCGTATTGGCATAGCTTCAAGGTGATGGCGCTGCGGATCACCGCGTCCTGCCATTCCAGCGGAACCGACAGGTAACGTACCCATTCGCGCCAGTAATCGCGGGTGCGCTGCATGGTTTCCTGCACATAGCCGCTGAGCGAGCGATTGAGTGACTCGTCCACGCCGAGCACCAGGTGCACCCGATGATTCAGTACGAAGGGCAGGGCATCGCGGACGAAGCGCACCGGTACATCGGTGGTCAGACGCAGCACCAGATCCGGCAACAACCAGCGGATGTGGTTGCTGCCCCAGGTGGTCTCCGGTTGCCGCGCACCCCAATCGGCGAGCGGCCGCGCACGCACGGTGATGCGTGGATTGCCGGACAGTGGCGTGACCTGGCGGATCAGGCTGAGCGGGCGGTAGAAGCGTTCGTTCTGGCGCCAGCGCGGGGCGAAGTCGATGACTTCCACCGCGCCGCCATGCGTGTCGCGCAGCACGGTGCGCAGGATGGCGGTATTGGTGAGATAGGACTGCTCGCTGTCGAGGAAGTCCTCCAACTCTATGCCGAAGTCACCGCCGGGGTGCTGATTGGGGTTGAGCAGGGCGCAGAAGGCCGGGTCGCCATCGAAGCTGGGCAGGCAGCTCCAGACCACACGCGCGTGCTTGTCTATCAGTGCACCAAAACTGCCGTTGCCAACTACGCCAAGATCGAGGGTGGCGTCTTGCATTGCATTCTCCTTGTTGCGCGAGCGCCGCTGGCGTCGCTGTTGCCTCCGGGTGGGTCAGGTGATGGCTGCGCGCAGCCAAGCGTGTACGGCGGTGATGTCGGGCAGCGTTGCAGCGGCCAGGCTGTCGCTGCGTTGGCCGACAAGTACGCCAATGCCTTTGAGTTGCTGAGCGGCCTGGAAGCCGTGTTCGTCGGTGAGATCGTCGCCGATGAAAACCGGGCGCCGGCCCTGGAAAGGCGGGGAATGCATCAGGTGCTGCAGGGCGCGGCCCTTGTCATGACCGCTGCCGACGAACTCGATCACGTGGTTGCCTGGTTGCAGGCGCACATCATGCAGTTGGGGTAGTTGTGCGTTTGCGAATGCAATGACAGCCTCTCCAGCATCCGGCGCATTGCGCCAGTGCAGGGCCAGCGCTTGGCCCTTGTTTTCGATCATGACGCCGGGATGGGCGTGTGCCAGTTGCATCGCGCGCTGGTGTAGTGCGTGCAGCCAGGCTGCGGTGTCTGCCTGGGTGAGTTCTGCGTCGTTGGAAGTGAGTAGTTGCGCGCCGTGCAGGCCAGCCATGGGCAGGCGCAATGGCGCGAACATCGCCTGCAGTTGGCTGACGGGGCGGCCACTGAGCAGCGCCAGCGCGCCACCCAGACGTTGCTGCACGCTGGCCAGCAGCGCGAGCAGGGACGGGTCGGGCGCTACCTTGTCCGGATGGTCGGCAAAGGCGAGCAGGGTGCCATCTACGTCGAGAAACAGTGCGTCGTCATCTGCCAGCGCCGGAGGGGGCGGTCGCTGTAGGTCATCAAGCATGCGGACACTATGCCGCAGGGGTTGTTACACGAAAGTCATTTGCGGTGAATGGGGCTTGCTCTACGTGCTTCAAGAGCGCCCTCACCCCAACCCCTCTCCCGCAGGCGGGAGAGGGGCTGCTGCACTACGAGTGCGAGCGATGCGAGCCCCTCTCCCGTTTACGGGAGAGGGGTTGGGGTGAGGGCGCTCTGAAAGCAAGCGAACCCACCCAATGCAGAACATCACTTGGTAACCGCAAACTCAATCCGACGGTTCTGCGCGCGGCCTTCATCGGTGTCATTGCTGGCACGCGGCTTTTCCTGGCCATAGCCCTTGGCGGTGAGCGCATCGGCAGCAACACCGAGCTCGGCCAACTTGGCAACCACCGCATCTGCACGCTGTTGGCTCAAGGTGACGTTGGCCGCTGCATCACCAGTGTTGTCGGTGTGCCCGCCCACCTCGATCTTCGTGCCGGCGGGTGCCTGCTTGATCGCATTCGCTGCGCTGGTCAGCGTTTCCAGGCTGTCGCGGGTGATGGTGGCCGAACCTGTGTCGAAGTAGATGTTCATCAGGTTCAGGGCTTTGACCAGGTCATCGCCGCTGAAGCCGGCCTTGAGCCCTGACAATGCCGCCGCCGCACGATCCCACAAGCCACTGATCTCGAAGCCTCCAAACAGGCTGCGCAACTTGTCACTGACGGTGAAGCGATCTGCTTCGGACAGTCCACTGGTGTCGATGTTGAGTTTGTCGCCATCGAAACCGAACTTCAGGCCCTTGGCTTTCAGCTCCGGCAAGGCGGCGATCAGCTTGTCCAACCAACCGGCTGGCAAGGTTGCCGGATCGACGGTGATGTTGCCGGCCAGATTGCCTTCACCGAAGTTGGCTTTCAGCGCGTCCCACAGACGCGTTTTGTCGGCCTCGCTGGCGACCTGGCCACTGACCGTGACCTTGCCGTCGGTGTTGTCGAAACCAAAGCGCGGGTTGGCCTGGACCACGGGAGCAGTTGGCTGTGTGCTTGCAACCGGTTCGACCGGCGCTGGCGCAATAACCTCCTCCTTCTTGCAGCTGCGGAACAGCAGGAATGCAGCAAGCAGGAGAATCAGCGGAATCAACCATTTCCAGAAGCCGCCCGATGCCTTCGCCGGTACCGTGCTGCCACCGCTGTAACCAGCGGCAGGTGTGCTGGTGCCGAACCAGCGATCGTAGTCCGCTGGGCGGGAACTGGGGATGCTGCCGCCGGGCGTCAATTGACCAACGATCTTGGGGAGGAGCCAAGCGCCGGCCATGTTGACTGCTGCGGACGGAATGCCGAGTTTGCTGGCAATACCGCCGGCAAGGTTCTGGCCGAAGCCGGCACTGAACTGGTCCGGTTGCAGGACATTGTCACCGGGTGTGTTGCCTATCCACGACGAAAACAGGCCATCCAGGCCTGCATCGGCAAAGCGCTTCTTCAGGCCGGCAAAGCCGCCGTTGGCAGGATCGAAAATGACATCGACAAGCTGGCGCACGAGGCGTCCTGCATTGTCACCGAGATGAAAGCGGCTGGCCGCTTCGCGAATCAACGACTCGAACATATACGCCTCCGCAAGGGATGAACCGGACTGAAATGAGCCGGCAGGCGTAAGGAGCGCCTAGCGCTGTTAAAGCTGGATGAATTCGGGGGGAGTGGGGGCATTAGCTAAGAGCTTGCCCTCACCCCAACCCCTCTCCCGCAGGCGGGAGAGGGGCCAGTGGACTACGAGTGCAAGCGGTGCGAGCCCCTCTCCCGCGCGCGGGAGAGGGGTTGGGGTGAGGGGAGGCTTTAAGCAAATAATCCTCCCCGAAAAGCACCCAAATCAGAACGTAAACCGCACCCGCCCATACCAGTACGCGCCGTTGCTGCCGATCGGCGACAGCACGTCATACGGCAGGTTGCCGAAGTAGTAGATGTCCTCGTTCGACTTGTCCGGGTAGTTGTCGGTCAGGTTCTGGCCGCCAACAGCCACGCTCCACTGCGGGGTGATGCGGTATTCCACTTCCGCATCCAGCTGCCATTCGGCCTGGTAGGTCTGGGTCGGGATGTAGCCGCCGCCAAAATCAAACACACGCGTCGCGCTGCCATAGCGGCTTACGCGGCTGCTCAACGACCACTTGTCATTGGCCCAGCTGGCTGCCAGCTGCGCGCGGGTACGCGGGGCGGCGTCGGTCAGCGTGTTGCTTTCCTCGACGCCGAACAGCACGTAGTCCGGATTCAGCGCCAGCAGTTGCGACGGTGTGGCGACCACGTTCTTCAGCTCGGTCTTGGCGTAGCTCCAGGTGCCGGTCAACAGCAGCTCGCCGTCACCCAGCGACTGCCGCCAGTTGCCGACGAACTCGGCGCCGCGGGTGCGGGTGTCGGCGGCGTTGACGAAGTAATGCGCGCTTTCCAGCCCGCCGATGCCGAACTGCTGCTGCACGAAATCGGTCAGTGCATCGCCGGTAATGCTTTCAGACAGTGCGATGCGGTCATCGATGTCGATCTGGAACAGGTCCAGCGACAGGTCGAAATGGCTGCCGATCTGGCTGGTGAAGCCCAGGCTGTAGTTGACCGACTTCTCAGGCTTCAGGTCGGTGGCGCCAAGGGCGCGCGCGATCGGATTGTTGACCGACAACAGGCGACCCTGCACCAGCTGGCCACCGGCGGTGTAGCCGGTCGAAGTGGATTCGTAGCCGATCTGGCTCAGCGACGGCGCGTGGAAGTTGTTGGAGATCGAGCCACGCAGGGCGAAGGCCGGGGCAAAGGCGTAACGCGCGCCGAGCTTGCCGGTCAGCTCGCCGCCGAAGTCCTGGTAGTGCTCGTAGCGCGCGGCGATATCGGTGGAGAACTTCTCGCCGAACGTGGACGACAGACTGGTGTAGGCGCTGATCACGTCGCGCGACAGATCGGCTTCATCCTGTGGGGTCAGGCCACCACCGGCCTGCGAACCGGTCGGGCGGTCGGTGTAGGGGCCGGCTGCATAGCTGGCCGGGTCACCGGCGCTGGTTTCATAACGCTCGTTGCGGCCTTCGATGCCGAAGCCGAGGCTGTGGGTGTCATTGGCACGCACGAAGATGCGGCCGAAATCCAAGTTGGCCACGGTCTGGGCGAAGCTGAAATCAGCGGTCTTGAAGCGGGTTGGGCTGGTCGGGCCGAGCGAGGCATTGAGCGAGTTGCGCAGGCGGTAGGTGAACTCGTTGCGGCCGTGGTCGAGGCTGGCGTCGTAGTTCCAGTCGCCCAGTTCGCCACGGGCGCCGGCCACCAGCTGCACATCCAGGTTCTCGCCTTCGGAGATCGGGCGGTAGCCGTTCGGGTACAGCTCCTTCCAGTTGGCCTCACCATCCGGGTAACGGAAGTAGTTGGCGCCTTCGGTGTCGCGCTGGTTGTAGGTACCGAAGGCGTAGGCCTTGGAGGCGGAGCCGAACGGAATCTCGGCATTGAACCAGGCGTTGAGGTCCTTGCTGGCGCCATCGCCCAGTGCGTAATTGCGCTTGCCGGCCAGGGCCAGATTGTCCGGGGTCTGCGCCTCCCACGGCGGGATCTGGTCGAAGCCGGCACGGTTGGTGGCTTCGCGGTTCTTCAGTTCCAGACCAACGCGCAGGAAGCCGCCGTCGTCGGTCAGCGCGGTGCCGACCTTGGCGCTGAAGTAGCTGGTCTGGCCGTCGGTCAGGGTGCGGTCGATCGGCTTGAGGTCGGTGTGGTGCGCGCCGAAGCTGGCTTCGATGGCGCCGCCTTCCGGGGCATCGTCGAGGATCACGTTGATCACGCCGGCCACCGCATCGGAGCCGTATAGCGCGCCGGCGCCGTCACGCAGCACCTCGATGCGCTTGATCGCGCTGACCGGGATCGCGTTGAAATCGACCGGCGTGGTGCCCTTGCCGATCTTGCTGTCGGTATTGACCAGCGCGCTGTTGTGGCGGCGCTTGCCGTTGATCAGCACCAGCACATGGTCGGGCGAGAGGCCGCGCAGCTGTGCGGCGCGGATGTGGTCGGCGCCGCCGGAGTTGGACTGGCGCGGGAAGTTGAACGAGGGCAGCAGCGCCTGCAGCGCGCTGCCCAGCTCACCGTTGACCACGCCGGCCTTGCGGATGTCCTCGGCGCTGAGCACGTCCACCGGCGAGGTGGATTCCAGCACGGTGCGGTCGACCGCACGGGTGCCGGTGACGATCACCGTGTCCAGGTTGGTGGCCTGCTGGGCATTTTGGGCAAAAGCGGGGGAAGACAGCGCCAGCGCGATGGCCAGGCCGAGCGGGGCCGAGGTGGGGCGGGACATGGAAACTCCAGAAACTGTGGGGAAGGCGGGACGTGGGGGAGGCGCGGATGGCGGAAAGGTTTCAGTTAACACTTACATCCATCCGGATGAAGCGATATATTATCTTCGCGTTAACAGCGCCCGGGATGCAAGTCCTGCTGGCAATGGGCTGATAACCAAACGCGATATCCCCTGCGGTGCCTTGGATGCCACCGTGTTGTTCCTGTCCGGAGGTTTTCCATGAAGTTGCACGCTGTCCTGTTGCCCCTGTTGTTTGCCGTTGCCGCCAGTGCCCACGCCGCTCCGCCTGCTGCCGAACCTGCGCCCAGTGCCCAATTGCACGGTGATGCCGCGCGACCGGCCGAAGCCGGTGGCTGGGTGCGCAGCGAGCTGTATTTCGGCGTCGGCGAGGAAACCGGGCCATCGGCACGTGCGCAGACCGATGTGATCAGCGATGCGCAGTGGCGCGCCTTCCTCGACAAGGAAGTCACCCCGCGCTTCCCCGACGGACTGACCGTGTTCGATGCCTACGGCCAGTGGCTGTTCCGCGGCGCACCCGAGCCGAACCGGCTGCGCACCAAGGTGCTGGTGATCCTGCATGAGGACAGCCCGCAGCGCCGCAACGACATCGAAGCCATCCGCCTGGCCTGGAAGCAGGCCACCAGGCACCAGTCGGTGCTGTGGTCGCGGCAGGCGGTCGAGGTTTCGTTCTGATCCGCACTGGATCGGCTAGCCTGCGGGCAGTCGCCAACGGCAGATGAGCTTCTCGATGACGCCCCTGATATCCACGTCCCGCTGCCGCTTTGCCGCCCATGGTCTGCTGGTTGCAGTTTTTTCGCTGCTGGCAGCGCCAGCATTCGCGGCAGATGACAGCCAGATCCGCTTCGAGGTCGCAGCCGGCGTCAGCGCGCATGCGCGCTTGCTCGGCGACGGCAGCGTGGAGGTGGGCAGCAACCGCTCGCCAGCCCGGCAGGTGCTGCCGGCGTCCACGAACGAGGACGGCGGCGGTACGCGCCTGGGCCACGCCGACTACAACTTCGACGGTTACCAGGACCTGGATTCCAGTGCCACGTTGGGCCAGGTCAACGAATCGGTCACGGTTTACCTGTACGAGCCGGCCAGTGGCCAGTTCCGCGCATTGGCCGCACCCGAGGGCCCGGAGATCAGCTGCGAAGGCTTCTGGTCGCTGACTCCGGACCCGGCCACACGCACACTCAGCAGCAGCTGTCGTAGCGGGCCGATGTGGTACAGCGATATCTACCGCTTTGAGGGCGACAGGGTCTACCTGTACCGCTCGATGCGCAATGCCTTCCTCGATACCGAAGCGCTCGCGCAGGTGTTGGCGCTGGCTGAAGTGGAAGATGCGGAGATCCTCACGGTGTGGAGCACCTGGGATGCCGCAGGCAAGCGGCTCGAAACCGCCATCTGGAATGCCTTCGATCCGCCGCTGAAGGACGCGCCGATGCCAGGCCGCAGCGCATCGGTGGTGCCGGACAAGCTGCTGCTGTACAGCCGGGCCGGCGACACTGCCACCAAGCGTTACCTGCTCAAGGGCGACCGCGTCGAGCTGCTGGACGAAGCCGATGGCTGGTTGCAGCTGCGCTACCGCAATCCCCATCGTGGCTCGGTGCAGGGCTGGGTGAAGCTGCCCACGAACGAATGATCTGTTCCATCCGCACGCATTTTTCCAGCGTTACCATCGCTCCGCTTTCCTGACGATATCCCCCATGAATTCTTCTGCATCCGCCTCCCGCCCACGTTGGTTCGTCACCGGCGATCTCAATGGCTTCTTCGGTCTGGTGGTCGACAACTTGTCGATCCTCGGTTTCATCGCGATGGCGCTGGTCGGCATCTTCCAGTTCCCGGCCGATGTGGTGTTTGGCCGCATGTTTCCCGGCACTGCCTTCGGTGTGCTGATTGGCAACCTGATGTACACGGTGATGGCACGCCGCCTGGCTGCCCGCACTGGCCGCGATGACGTCACCGCGATGCCGCTGGGGCTGGATGCGCCGACCAGCATCGGCATGGCACTGCTGGTGCTGGGCCCGGCCTTCGTCGGCTTCAAGCAGTTGGGCATGGACCCTCAGGCAGCGGCAATGGCCACCTGGAAGCTTGGCATGGCCTCGCTGGTGGTGATGGGCCTGCTCAAGCTGGTGCTGTCCTTCGTCGGCGATGCGGTTACCCGCCATGTGCCGCGTGCGGCGCTGCTCGGCTCCATCGGTGGTGCGGCGCTGACCCTGCTCGGCTTCCTGCCGCTGATCGAGAGCATGCGCCAGCCGCTGGTCGGCCTGGTCACGCTGGGCGTGCTGCTTTATGTGCTGGTTGCGCGTGGCGTGGTGCCGCTGCGTTTGCCGGGCGTGCTGTTCGCGCTGCTGGTTGGTGTGGTGCTGTACTACGGGCTGGGCGCGGCGGGTGCACTGACCGGCTTCCAGTGGCCGCCGGCTATCTCCTTCGCTGCGGCCTTGCCGCTGCCGACGCTGGGCTTCGTCGAAGGCCTGCCGTTGACCGTGCCGTATCTGTCGCTGCTGCTGCCGTTCGGTCTGTTGATGGTGGTTGGCGGCATCAACGTGGCCGAGAGCGCACGCGCTGCCGGTGACGATTACCGCACCCGCGACATCCTGCTGGTCGAGGCCATCGCCACGCTGATCGCCGGCGTCTGCGGCGGTGTCGCACAGACCACGCCCTACATCGGCCAGCCGGCCTACAAGCGCCTGGGCGCACGCACCGGCTACACGCTGTTGACCGGTCTGTTCATCGGCATCGGCGGCATGCTCGGTGTGGTCGCCGGGCTGGTGCAGTGGCTGCCGGTGGCGGTGTTGGCGCCGATCATCGTCTTCGTCGGCCTGGACATCACCGTACAGGCGTTTCAGCAGACCAAGCGTGAGCACGCGATCGCGGTCGCGCTGGCGTTCCTGCCGGCGATTGCCTACCTGATCAACATCAAGTTCGGCACCTGGGTGGCGCCGGATGCGGCGGCAGCGCTGTATGCGGCGGTCGACGGCCACGGCCTGTCGGATGTGGCCACGCTGCAGCTGCTCGGCAATGGTTTCATCATCTCCGCGATGATCTGGGCGGCAGCATTGGTGGCCTTGATCGAGCGTCGCGCTGGCGTGGCGGTGAGTCTGCTGTTCGTGGCTGCCGCGCTGAGTGCGTTCGGTGTGATCCATTCCACTGATCCGCGCGGCGGCATCTACCTGCCGTGGCAGCTGGAAGGCTTGCGCCAGGCCATCACCTTGCAGGTGACCGCTGCCTATGCGGTGTTGGCGGTCGTCATCGGATTGATGTCACTGCAGAAACAGCGTTGATGCACAGGGCTTGGCTGTACAGGGTTTGAGCCGCTGGGGGAACCCAGCGGGATTGCCGGGGTCACACCATCACATGCAATAAAGGTGCAAGTGATGCAGAAGCGCAAAGCAGTGTGGCCCTGGGCCGTGGTTGGCGTCGCCGCGGTAGGCGGTGCTGGCTGGTGGTTGTTCCGTGATGATGTGGCGCAGCTGCGGCAGGCAACGGCAAGCGTTGCTCCGCTGGTGGATAGCCCGGCTACACCGGCCATCCAAGCGCCGGCTACACCCGAACCAGCGGCCGAGCCGAAGTATCCGCTCGACGTGGCTGCCGATCCGGCCTTGCCCGCCCTGGCCGACAGTGATGCCTCCAGCTGGCAGGCCTTGAACGGATTGTTCCCCGCAGATGCCTTGGCCGTACTGCTGCGTGAGCAGCTGATCCAGCGCGTGGTGGTGCATGTCGACAACCTCACCCAGCCCAGTCTGCCCGGTGCGGCGATGGCGCTACGGCCTTTGCCCGGCGCGCTGCAGGTGGAGCAGGGCAGTGCTGGCGGTGAGCAGTTGGCAGCCGCCAATGCCACGCGCTACGCGCCCTACGTGGATGCCTTCGTTCGCGCCGATGCGGGTGCCGTGGCGGCCGCCTACAAGCGCTTCTACCCGCTGCTGCAGCAGGCCTACCGCGATATCGGCCACCCCGACGGTCATTTCAACGACAGGCTGGTGGCGGTGATCGACCACTTGCTGCAGACCCCCGAGCCGACCCGTCCGCTGGCGGTGGAGCCGAACGGCAAGGGCCGCTATCGCTTCGTCGATCCGGCCCTGCAATCACTGTCAATCGGGCAGAAAGCCCTGCTGCGTATGGATGCCGGGCAGCAACAGGCGGTGAAGCAGCAGCTGCGGGCGCTGCGCACGGCGATCACGCGCGGCTGAGCCGCGCTGCCGCTTGCGTTGGATCAAGGTTGCGGCGACGGCAGCTGGTGATACTGGAGCTGGATTGTGATTGCAGCTGAACAAGGGCGCTATTCACCCTTGAATCACGCCGTTGCAACCGCATCTGAATCAGTATCGCCAGCACTGCTGGCCTCCCAACTTTGAGGAAGAAGACCCATGCGGATGGATAAGCTCACCTCCAATTTCCAGAAAGCCTTGGCAGATGCCCAGTCGCTGGCGGTTGGCCGTGATAACAACATCATCGAGCCGGTGCATGTGCTCAGCGCGCTGCTCGATCAGCCCGGTGGCAGCAGCCGGCCCTTGCTGGCCCAGGCCGGCGTCAACGTGCCGGTGCTGCGCGAGCGGCTGACCGAGGCGCTGGATGCCTTGCCCAAGGTGTCCGGCCAGGCCGGCAGCCTGTCGATGGGCAACGATCTCAATCGCCTGCTCAACAACACCGACAAGCTGGCCCAGCAGCACAACGACCAGTTCATCGCCAGCGAGTGGTTCCTGCTGGCGGCAGTGGACGATGGCGGCCCGGCCGGCATGGCCCTGCGTGCTGCTGGTGCTGATAAAAACAAGATAAAGGCCGCGATCGACAAGCTGCGCGGCGGAGAAACCGTGCAAAGCGAAAATGCCGAAGAGCAGCGCCAGGCGCTGGAGAAGTACACCATCGACCTGACCGCGCGTGCCGAGAGCGGCAAGCTCGACCCGGTGATTGGTCGCGACGAGGAAATTCGCCGCACCATCCAGGTGCTGCAGCGCCGTACCAAGAACAACCCGGTGCTGATCGGTGAACCCGGCGTGGGCAAGACCGCGATTGTCGAAGGTCTGGCCCAGCGCATCATCAACGACGAAGTGCCCGAGGGCCTGCGCGGCAAGCGTGTGCTGTCGCTGGACATGGGCGCGTTGATTGCCGGTGCCAAGTTCCGCGGCGAGTTCGAAGAGCGGCTGAAGGCCGTGCTCAATGACCTGTCCAAGAATGAAGGCCAGATCATCCTGTTCATCGACGAACTGCACACCATGGTCGGCGCCGGCAAAGGCGAGGGCGCGATGGATGCGGGCAATATGCTCAAGCCGGCGCTTGCGCGTGGCGAGCTGCATTGCATCGGCGCCACCACCCTGGACGAGTACCGTCAGTACATCGAGAAGGACGCTGCGCTGGAGCGCCGCTTCCAGAAGGTGTTTGTCGGTGAGCCGACGGTCGAGGACACCATCGCCATCCTGCGTGGCCTGAAGGAACGCTACGCGGTGCACCATGGCGTGGAGATCACCGACCCGGCCGTGGTTGCGGCGGCGACCTTGTCGAACCGCTACATCACCGACCGGCAGTTGCCGGACAAGGCCATCGACCTGATGGACGAGGCCGCTTCGCGCATCCGCATGGAGATCGACTCCAAGCCGGAAGAGCTTGATCGTCTGGAACGCCGTCTGATCCAGCTCAAGATCCAGCGCGAGATGCTGAAGAAGGAGAAGGACGACGCCTCGCGCAAGCGCCTGGCCGATCTGGAAGCCGACATCGACACGCTGGAGCGTGAGTTCTCCGACCTCAACGAAATCTGGAAGTCGGAGAAGGCTGCGCTGCAGGGCGCGACCAAGATCAAGGAGCAGGTCGAGAAGGCCAAGCTGGATCTGGAAGCCGCACAGCGTCGCCAGGACTTCGCCAAGATGAGCGAGATCCAGTACGGCCTGCTGCCAAATCTTGAGAAGCAGCTCGCTGCCGCGCAGGAAGTGGACCGCAAGGACTTCCGGCTGGTGCAGGACAAGGTGACCGACGAGGAAATCGCCGAGGTCGTCTCACGCTGGACCGGTATTCCGGTCAGCAAGATGCTGGAGGGCGAGCGTGACAAGCTGCTGCGCATGGAAGACATGCTGCACAACCGCGTGGTTGGGCAGGAAGAAGCGATCCGCGTGGTCTCCGACGCGGTGCGGCGTTCCCGCGCTGGCCTGTCGGACCCGAATCGCCCGAGTGGCTCGTTCCTGTTCCTGGGCCCGACCGGCGTGGGCAAGACCGAGCTGACCAAGGCGCTGGCCGACTTCCTGTTCGATTCGCCGGACGCGATGGTGCGCATCGACATGAGTGAGTTCATGGAGAAGCACAGCGTGTCGCGTCTGATCGGTGCGCCCCCGGGTTATGTGGGCTACGAAGAAGGTGGCTACCTGACCGAGGCGGTGCGTCGTCGCCCGTACAGCGTGATCCTGCTGGACGAAGTGGAGAAGGCGCATCCGGATGTGTTCAACATCCTGCTGCAGGTGCTGGATGACGGTCGTCTGACCGACGGCCAGGGCCGCACGGTGGACTTCCGCAACACCGTCATCGTGATGACCTCGAACCTGGGCTCGCACCAGATCCAGGACATGAGTGGCGACGACAGCCCGGAAGCCTATACGCAGATGAAGGCCGCGGTGATGGGCGTGGTGCAGGCGCACTTCCGTCCGGAGTTCATCAACCGCCTGGACGACATCGTCGTGTTCCACCCGCTGGACAAGCAGCAGATCAAGCAGATCGCGCGCATCCAGATGCGTGGGCTGGAGAAGCGGCTTGGCGAACGTGGTCTGCGCCTGGAGGTTTCCGATTCGGCCTTCGATGTGCTGGGCAATGTCGGCTTCGACCCGATCTATGGCGCACGCCCGTTGAAGCGTGCGATCCAGGCCCAGCTGGAGAACCCGCTGGCGCAGAAGATTCTGTCCGGCGAGTTCGTCAGCGGCGACACCATCAAGGTGGAAGCCGGTGGTGGCGGGCATTTGCAGTTTGGTAAGGGTTGAGAGCCTGAGCCAACGCTTCAAAAGCTCTAAGAGCTGCCCTCACCCCAACCCCTCTCCCGCAGGCGGGAGAGGGGCTAGGATCGTGTCGGCGGCTAGTGTATTAGCCCCTCTCCCGCCTGCGGGAGAGGGGGTGGGGTGAGGGGAAGCTCCTGGCTGGAGATGCACGCTTCAAAAAGGCATCAGCAAATAACGCCCCCTCACAAGTAACCCCTGCAACCGTCCACCGGTTGCCATCCATCCTCGGCTATCGTCAGCGGTCACTCCTTAGCGAGCACTCCGATGACCGATCCGCAGTGGAAGCCTGAAACCATCGCCGTGCATGGCGGCTATTCCCCCGATCCGACCACCCGCGCCGTCGCGGTGCCGATCTACCAGACCGTTGCCTACGCCTTCGACGACACCCAGCACGGTGCCGATCTGTTCGACCTCAAGGTGCAGGGCAATATCTATACCCGCATCATGAATCCCACCACCGATGTGCTGGAAAAGCGCATTGCTGCATTGGAGGGCGGCATCGGTGCGTTGGCGCTGGCCTCGGGCCAGGCCGCGATTACCTACGCCATCCAGACCATTGCCGAAGCCGGCGACAACATCCTGGCTTCCAGCGCGTTGTATGGCGGCACCTACAACCTGTTCGCGCATACGCTGCCGCAGTTCGGCATCCAGACCCGCTTTGCCGACTACCGCGATCCGCAGGCGTTTGCGGCCTTGATCGATGAGCGCACCAAGGCGGTGTTCGTCGAATCGATCGGCAACCCGCGCGGCAACATCACTGATATCGAAGCCATCGCCAGGATCGCCCACGCCCACGGCGTGCCGGTGATCGTCGACAACACCGTGGCTACGCCATATCTGCAGCGCTCGTTCGATTTCGGCGCGGATATCGTGGTGCATTCGCTGACCAAGTATCTCGGCGGCCATGGCACCAGCCTTGGCGGTGCGATCGTGGACTCTGGTCGTTTCCCGTGGGCTGAGCACAAGGAACGCTTCCCGCGTCTCAATACCCCGGACGTGAGTTACCACGGTGTGGTCTATACCGAGGCACTTGGCCCGGCGGCCTTCATTGGCCGTGCGCGGGTGGTGCCGTTGCGCAACATGGGCGCGGCGATTTCACCGTTCAACGCGTTCCAGATCCTGCAGGGCATCGAGACGCTGGCGCTGCGCATGGACCGCATCAACAGCAATACGTTGGCGGTAGCCAATTACCTGCAGAAGCACGCCAAAGTTGCTTGGGTGAACTACGCGGCACTGCCCGACCATCCGGAGCATGCGCTGGTGCAGAAGTACCTGCGCGGGCAGGGCTCGGGTGTGCTGACCTTTGGTTTGCCGGGTGGGCGAGAGGCGGGGGCGCGCTTCCTGGATGCGCTGCAGCTGTTCACGCGGCTGGTGAATCTTGGTGATGCCAAGTCCTTGGCTACGCATCCGGCATCCACCACGCACCGTCAGTTGGATGCGGCGGAGCTGGAGAAGGCGGGGGTGACGCTGGATACCGTGCGTCTGTCGGTGGGCATCGAACATATCGATGACTTGCTGGCGGATCTGGAGCAGGCCTTGGCTGGGGCTTGAGTCGCGGCTCGGGCGCTGCAGAGGAAAGTCAGGAGCTGGGTCTGCTTGTTAGAAGCTTCCCCTCGCCCCAACCCCACTCCCCCGGTGGGGGGGGGGGGGGGGGGGGGGTGGGGCGGCCGGGTACGCGCCCCCCGCACCGCCCGGGGGGGGGGGGGGGGGGGGGGGGGG